>JAHAAK010000063.1 GCA_018376905.1 Collinsella sp.
GGGGGGGGGCGGCCGCATTCTGTCTCGACCCCATGTCCCGATGTTTCACGATTGTCAGTCCTCAGCGCCGGCCTCGCTTCGCTCACCGGCCGATTGCCTGCGCGTGGCTGTCACGGTACGGCTTCGGCTGGGAACCGAAGGTCGGTAGTCGAGGGCTGTGGAACGAAATGCCGCAAAGAACGGGTATCAATGGCTGTCACCCGATCCAAGGCACGGTCGCTACGCTCCCTCTGACAGGGGGCTGCGCGCCCCCTGTACCCGGCGTCTACGGTTGACTCGAAGCCATGACCCGGGATTTTAGCGTTAGCGGAAAAGACCTAGCGGAGACGGGGTAGCCCGTGGAAAACCCGCAGGGTTTTCATGGGCGTTTTCACCCCGTCGCAGCGGGCGGGCGGCTGTCGAAAGGGAGGGAAATCTCCGATTTTCCGCGCTTTCGATGGACGCCGGCGAGGCATCACTGGTTGGAATCGGAACCTGGCAGGAGATAGCGGGACTTGATGCGGTCCCTGGTCCAGGGGAAATGGAAACCTTCGAGGGCACGGCTGAGGGAGAGCTGGGAATTCAGGTCGTGGTTCTCAGCTTCAAGTCGCTCGACTTGGGCTTTCAGATCGTCGATGTGCGCCTGGGACTGTCGGGCGGTTTCCGCGCCGGCTTTTTCGGCGGCGGCGAGCTGGTCCATGAGCAGCTGGACCTGCTTCTGCAGGCTGGCGTTGGCTGACTTCAACGGCTCGACCTGCGCCTGGTAGAGGTCGAGCAGGCGGGTCTCGTCTGCCTGGACCACCGGTTTCGTTTTGGCGAGTTTATCGGCGAGAACGGAACAGGTCCCCTCCGGCAGGTACTGGCAGCGCCGCCTGTCACCCGGCTTGGTGACCGTCTCGAGTTCGAGTTCCTTGATTTTGTTCACGACGTTCGACTTGGATACGCCCAGGGTGCGGGCGAACTCGGCTATGGTCGGCATTTTCTCGGGCATTGTACCAACTTTACATAAGGCTAATTATTGTTCAATCGGCAGGTGTCCTGACCTGCCATTTCATTATAACAGCTCTAAAAACCGACCAAAATTCGACTCCAAAAACAGCTCTACCGAACAAAAACGAAGTTGGATATTCGGTTCTCGCCGGCAACAAATGGCCGATTTCTGCAATGCGGGAGAAATCGGCCGGGACGGGGTAGAATCAAGTTGTGCCGCGAAACCCGCTCCTTAGCTAGTCAGACTTTGGAGAGGCGGGCAACGCAGGTGCAAACGAATGAATAACCCGGTGCCAGCCGGGTTATTTTTTTCTCCCTTCGCTATCCGTTCTGCTTATATTCCTTCCACCAGCCGTACACGTACAGGACGGAACGGACGGTGCTGGCCAGATAGGCCGTGGCACGTAGGATTTCAAGAAACAAGTTCATAGGCCGCTCCAATCGGAGATCGAAGCGCTGCCCGCAGACGGGTTTCGCGGCGGTCAGATTCTAACCGAACGGGATGGGGCGTGCATGCCCTGTCGGCACCGCGTGCAACCGGATACATACCTTGCAACCCGATCCGTGTGCGCACGGACCCACATCTTGCATCCGCAAGGAAGGGGTAACTCTGCGGACAGCCCCGGCTGCCGGACCGAACCCACCCGGAGTGCTTGCAAGATGTGGGAATGTGTACACATTCCGGCTCCAGCGACAGGCGTCGCGGGGCTGCCGCCCGACAGGCATCGGGCGTACCGGCAAGGCCCGGATGGCCGCGCAGCCGACAGTCCGGGGAACCGCGAGCCGTAGAGGCGAGGGGTCCGGGATGACGGCGGAGGGCAAGGGCGCCATGCCCGCGAAGCGCACCGCACCGGGGCGCGGAGGCCGCCCGCAGGGCCGCAGAACTTTTGCCCCGTCAAAAGTTCAACTGCGCTACTTTCGCAGAAAGTAGCAAAGGCACAAATGTTCGTGTATTCTGCGGCCAGAAAAGGAAAGCGCATGGAAAGACTGAGTCTCAAAGCGGAGGAGACGCTATGGCTCTATCCATGTCAGTTTCTGGCGGCGCGGTTAACGCCCGCCACGACCTCGACCCGGAATACCGGTCGCGTCTGAAAAACGTCGACCGCTCGAAAACCAAGGACAATCTGATACTCGCGGGCGAGTCCATCGAGCATGCCTACGAGCGCCTGTTCGGTGAGGCCACCGCGACCTACAACGCCCGTCAGGTCTCCAAAGGCCGCCCCGATCGCCAGATTGAGGACTATTACGCGCACGTGCGCGATGCCTACCGCGCCGACCGGGCCAAGGTCGGACGCTCCAAGAGCCGATCTGGCCGGCCGGCCCCGGCGGTCGAATACGTGGTGCAGCTCGGGAACCGCGAGACCTGGTCCCGCGAACTGGACGAGGAAGAAGCCAAGGCGGTCTATTCCGAGGCTTTCGAGCGGATCAAGGCAAGGACGGCGGGCGCGATTGACTGGTTCGCCGCTGCCGTGCATGTCGACGAGACCGACGGGACGCCGCACATGCATATCATCGGCATCCCGTACGGGCAGAGTCCGAAAAGGGGCCTGCCCGTTCAGGTGTCAATGAACAAGGCCTTGAAGACCATGGGCCTCGACCGCCTGCCCGACTTGCAGGACGCGATGATGGGGTGCCTCGCTGCCGCCGCCCATGACCACGGGGTCGAGCGGGCCGTGATGGGCGACCACCACAAGCATATGGACGTTCCGCAGTTCAAGCGTGCCATGCGCGAGCTGGACGAGATCAACGGCAGGAAGGAGGCCTCCAGACGGGAGGTGGCCGACCTCGCCCGCCTGACCCAGGTGGCGCGTCAGCTCGCCGATGACGCCCAGGCCGAGGAACGGGCCGCAAGGGCCGGATTGGAGGTCCTTCAACGCGCGGGAGGCGCAGCTCATGAACGAATTGGAGAGCTTGAAGGGGCAATCGCCGCTGAAAGAGCTCGGATTCTTCTCGAAGGTCAGACGATTCGGTTCCTTGAGGGCTGCCGAAACGGTGATGAGGCTCTTGAGCAGGCAGAAAGCCTCAGAAGAGAGGTTGAGGAAAGCGAGCGCGAGGCAGACGGAGGCGAGGTCAAGGCTGCAAACCTTGAGAGCCGAGCAGACAGAGCTTCAGAACAGGTCTATGAACTTAGAGACCGAGTTGAGGGACTTGAGACGAAGAGAGGCGGACTTGTCAGGTCGATTGAGCGCCTTGGAGACCGCATCGCGGACGCTGCCAGGCGCGTGACGGACAAGATCAAGGCACTGTTCGCTCGGGACGAAAGCCCGGCAAAGGTCAGACAGTACGCCGGGTCGGCCCTGTCGTGCCTGCCGGACGAGCAAAAGGCCGAGGTGGAGGCGGCGAGGGAGGCATCGGCGGCACGCGTGGCCGATGCGCAGCGCAGGCTCGCCCCGGCGCTCGAGGCCTACAGGGTAGACGTACGGGCCTACCGGCGCGAGTTCGCCGCCGTGGCCAAATCGGCCGCGGGCACAGATTACAGCGAGTTCCCGCGCCCGAGGGTGCCGGTTCCCGATGCCGAGCTTGCGAAATACGAGACCCTGGCGGTCGATGCGTACATCGCCGCCAAGGCGGCCTGCGACCGCCTGGTCGATAGATACGCGGTCAACCTGCCCGACGGCGGCGATCTGAACGACGGATCCACAGGGACGGCGGCAGCATCGCCGGCGCAGCGGGCACACGTTCAGGACCGCTCGATTGAGAGGTCGGTTGGGGTCCGAGAGAGGTAGCGAGGCAATAAAAAACCGCCCGGTGGGCGGCATCTAGTACCGTAGTATTAAGTTTTCGCAGGTAAATAGGCAAAAAAGGCAGAATTAAAGCAGCCCGCCCGCCGTAGCGGGCGGGCTGTGCTGCTATAATCCTGGACAACAAAGACGTCTGCAAACGCCTTTGCACCGTAGAGCGAGATCCCCACCTCGACATCTACAGCGGCACTTTCCGATGTGCCTTTGCCAATATAGTACCAGCTAGAGGGACTTTTGGCAGCTGTTTTTGATGTGATTTCAGGGCCTCCCGCCACTACGGCGGGAGGCCCTTTTTGGTGCCACCCGGACATATGCCGTTCCCGGTCGGCACGGGCCCAGCGCCCGTCAAAAAAGGTAGCCCGTACGCTCGAATAACCGGAGACTGTAGCAAGCAGAAGAGCAGTCCATGCGGACTAGTCGGCCCCCAGGCATGGGTCGGCGGTGCGCCCCCAGGCGGCAATATCGGCCACCTTCTGGCGATCCACACCCCGGTGACGGCGCGATGGCGTCAAGGCCAAGCAGACGCTCGACAACTTGCTCGCGACGGCTAAGAGGCAGCTCAGGCCCCCGTACGCGTATCTGGGCACCTGGCGGGTTGGACCGCCAGGTCTATCAAATAGAAATCTCTGGAAAAAGGGCTCATGCCCCGGTGCTCCGTGACACATGGCGGAGTGAGGACCCGGGAAAGTCCAGGAAGGCCGTGAAGGTCGGGCGTAAAAACACAAGGGACGGTTGAGTGTTTTCCGCGAATAGCGGTTGTGCCGGTTGGGGGGGGGGCGGCCGCATTCTGTCTCGACCCCATGTCCCGATGTTTCACGATTGTCAGTCCTCAGCGCCGGCCTCGCTTCGCTCACCGGCCGATTGCCT
>JAHAAK010000018.1 GCA_018376905.1 Collinsella sp.
GCCACATTAAGTGGCCTTCTTTGCGTGCGGAACTCGCGACAAACCAAACCCAACTCGCCAGCCCAGCGGCCATGGGGTCCCAAGGTTGTCAAAAAAGCGGTCGGCGCGCAGTGCGCCGACCGCCGATATATGGGGTCTGATATTTTCTACCAGCTCGTTCCTCTTACTCGTCGAGGAGATCCTCTGGTATGTCGTTGCCGTCGCCTAGGTCGACGGGGGCTTCCTCGGTGCTAGTTGCGGCTGCATCCTCGGCGCCTTCGCCTTCGGGCTTTTCTTTGGCTACAGTCATGCGGGCTACGGCGCATACGCGGTCGTTGTCGTCCACGGTCATCATCTTGACGCCCTGGGTGGCTCGGCCGGTTTGGCTGATCTCGTCGGTCTTGACGCGAATGACCGTCGCGCCTTCCGTCACGATGAACAGCTCGTGCTGCGGGCCCACCGTCTTCATGGCCGCGAGGTTGCCCTTACGCTCGGTCATTTGGATGGTGTAGACGCCCTGGCCGCCGCGATTCTGTTCCGGGTAGTCCGCGACCGGCGTGCGCTTGCCGTAGCCGCGCTCGGTGATGACGAATAGATCGCCGTTGCCGTTAGTGACTTCCATGCCCAGAACGCTCACGCCGTCCTTCATACCGATACCGCGAACGCCGCTGGTATCGCGGCCGGTGGCGCGCACCTGCTCCTCGGAGAACATGATCGCCTTGCCCGCAGTGGTGGCCAGGATAATCTTGTCGCCCTCGCGCACGCGGCGCACGTTCAGCAGCGCGTCGTCGTCACGCAGGTTGATAGCGATCAGGCCGTCGCGGCGGCTGCGGTCGTAGGCGCTCATCACGGTCTTCTTGACCATGCCGCTCTTGGTGGCAAACATCAGGTACTCGTCGGCGGGGAACTCGCGGCAGCTGATGACGCTCGCGATCTTCTCGCCCTCCTCGAAAGGCAGCAGGTTGACGATCGCGGTGCCGCGCGCCTGGCGCGTACCCACCGGCAGCTCGTGCACCTTCAGGCGGTAGACCTTGCCCTTGCTCGAGAAGAACAGCACGTACTCGTGCGTGGATGCGATGAACATCTCGTCGATGACGTCGTCCTCTTTAAGGTTGACGCCCGACACGCCCTTGCCGCCGCGCTTCTGGGCGCGGTAGGCAGCCACCGGGATGCGCTTCACGTAGCCGGTGTGGGTGATGGTCACGACCATGTCCTCGTCGGCAATCAGATCTTCGACGTCCAGGTCCTTCTCGACATGGCTGATCTCGGTGCGGCGCTTGTCGCCGAACTTCTTGGAGATCTCGCGCATCTCTTCCTTGATGACGCCCAGGATTTTCCCCTCGTGCGCCAGCAGGTCCTCGTAGTAGGCGATGGCGCGGCGCAAGCCGTCCAGCTCTTCCTGGATCTTGTCGCGCTCCAGGCCGGTCAGGCGGCGCAGCTTCATCTCGAGGATGGCCGTGGTCTGCTCGGGCGTAAAGCCAAAGCGCTCGATCAGGCGACTGCTGGCCTCAGAGTCGGTCTGCGAGGAGCGGATGATGCTGATGACCTCGTCGATATGGTCGAGAGCCATCAGGTAGCCCTCGAGGATATGGGCACGCGCCTGGGCCTTCTTGAGGTCAAAGCGGGTGCGGCGGGTGACGACGTCGACCTGGTGGTCGATGTAGTGCTGCAGCATCTCGCGCAGGCTCAGGCATTTTGGAACGCCGTTGACAAGCGCAAGGTTGTTGGCGCCAAAGGTCGTCTGCAGCGAGGTGTACTTATACAGGTTGTTGAGCACGACCTGCGGGATGACGCCCTTCTTGAGCTCGATGACCAGGCGGATACCCTTCTGGTTGGACTCATCGCGCATATCCGAGATACCCTCGATGCGCTTGTCGTTGACGAGCTGGGCGATCTTCTCCTGCAGGGTGCCCTTGTTGACCATGTAGGGAATCTCGGTAAAGACCAGGCGGCTACGGCCGGTCTTGGTGGACTCCACATGAGCCTTGGCGCGCACGGTAATGGAGCCGCGGCCGGTCTCGTAGCTCTGCCTAATGCCGGCGCTACCCATGATGATGGCACCAGTGGGGAAGTCCGGACCGGGCATGATCTGCATGAGCTCGTCGACGGTGGCATCGGGGTTGTCGATCAGGTAGCAGGTGGCCTCGATCGCCTCGGTGAGGTTATGCGGGGCGATGTTGGTAGCCATGCCGACGGCGATACCCTGGCTGCCGTTGACCAGCAGGTTGGGGAAGCGCGCAGGCAGCGCCTGGGGCTCGGCGAGCGACTCGTCGTAGTTGGGCTGCCAGTCGACGGTGTCCTTCTGCAGGTCACGCAGGAGCTCCATGGCGGGCTTTGCCAGGCGGCTCTCGGTGTAACGCATGGCGGCGGCGCCGTCGCCGTCGATGTTGCCGAAATTGCCGTGACCGTCAATGAGCGGCGTGCGCATAGAGAACCACTGTGCCAGGCGGACCATGGCCTCATAGACCGCGAAGTCGCCGTGCGGATGGTACTTACCGATAACTTCGCCGACCGTCCAGGCCGACTTCTTGTGCGGACGGTTGGGGTAGATGCCGCTCTCGTTCATTGCGTACAGGATGCGACGGTGCACCGGCTTTAAGCCATCGCGCACGTCCGGCAGGGCGCGCGCCGTGATGACCGACATCGAGTACTCGATGAACGACTGCTTCATCTCACGGCCGAACTCCGAAATCTGGAGCTGGCCGCCGTTGATATCCTCTCCGGCCGAGGCACCACGGTCTACTTCGCCAAAGCTCTCCTCGAGCTCGCCGTCGTCGTCTTCTTCCTCATCATCATCGGCATCGGGGTTATAGGCGTCCGGGTCGCCATCCTCGCCCTGCTCAGCACGGGCAAGTAGGCGCTTCAGATCGTCGGGCATGCCGGCGTCGCCGGCCTCGTCCATGCCCTCGTTATTGTTGATATCGTCTGCCACGTTACCTCCTCTTAAGCGTCAAGGAATCGAGCATCATGCGCGTGTTTTTCAATGTACTCGCGGCGATAGCCGACCTCGGAACCCATGAGCTCGCGCACGGCGCGATCCGCCACCACGGCGTCCTCGATCGACACGCGCTGCAGGATGCGGGTCTTGGGGTCCATCGTCGTCGAGGCAAGCTGCTTGGGGTCCATCTCGCCCAGGCCCTTGTAGCGCTGGACGGTGTAGCCCTTGCGCTTCTTGGTGATCTTGCCGTCCTTGGCCTTACCGTCCTCGTCGTTGTCGTCAGGGTTCAGCCCCAGGCTCTGGATGGTGTCGCGCAGGATCTCGTCTTCGGGCTGGCGGCCGTTGGGATACACGTAGTGAATCTTGTTGCGCACCTTGATGCCAAAGATGGGCGGGCACGCGACGTAAACGTAGCCGGCATCAATCAACGGGCGCATGTACTTGTAGAAGAACGTCAGCAGCAGGATGCGGATATGTGCACCGTCGACGTCTGCATCGGTCATGATGATGATCTTGTGGTAGCGCGCCTTGGTGATGTCAAAGTCGCCGCCGTCGCCAGCGCTCGTCGTGACGCCGCAGCCGATCGCGGTGATGAGTGACTGGATGGTGTCGCTCGAGAACGCACGATGATCGCCTACGCGCTCGACATTCAGAATCTTGCCGCGCAGGGGTAGGATCGCCTGGATGTCTCGGCGACGGCCGTCCTTGGCCGAACCGCCTGCCGAGTCGCCCTCTACGATAAAGAGCTCGGTCAACTCGGCGTCACGCACCGAACAGTCGGCGAGCTTGCCGGGCAGCGACGCCGTCTCGAGCAGGCTCTTGCGGCGGGTCGCCTCGCGCGCCTTGCGGGCGGCATTGCGCGCCTTGCAGGCCTGCTGGGCCTTCTTGACGATCTCACGAGCTGGCTTGGGATGCTCCTCGAGGTAATCGGCAAGCCCGTCGGTCACGATCTTGAGCGTCAGCGCGCGCATATAGGAGCTGCCGAGCTTGGCCTTGGTCTGGCCCTCAAACTGCGGATCGGGCAGCTTGACCGAAATGACAGCAGAAAGGCCCTCACGCACATCGTCGCCAGTCAGGTTGGCGTCCTTTTCCTTGAGCAGGTTCTGCTTGCGAGCGTAATCGTTAATCACGCGGGTGAGTGCGGTACGGAAGCCCTCGAGGTGCATGCCGCCCTCGGGGGTGTAGATGTCGTTGGCAAACGACATGACGTTCTCGCCGTAGCCGCTATTCCACTGCAAGGACACCTCGACCTCGCCCATCTTGGTCACGGGCGCATCCGGATCCGATTTGCCCTCAATATAGATGGGCTCCTTAAAGGCCTCGGGGACATCCTTGCCCTCGTTGAGGAACTTGACGAAGTCGATGATGCCGCCGGCATAGCAAAACTCCTCCACATGGGGAGTCGCCTCGCGCTCGTCGGTCAGCACGATCTTGAGGTTCTTGTTGAGGAATGCCGTCTCCTGCAGACGGTTGTGCAGCGTGTCGAAATCGTAGATGCAGGTCTCGAAGATCTCGTCGTCGGGCCAGAAGCTGACAGTGGTACCCGTCGTCTCCGAAGTGCCCACGACCTCCATCTTCTTGACGGTCTTGCCGCGCGAAAACTCCATCTCGTAGATGTTGCCGTCGCGGCACACCTGTACGACCACACGCTTGGACAGGGCGTTGACGACGGAGATGCCCACGCCGTGCAGGCCGCCCGAGACCTTGTAGGCCGAGTTATCGAACTTACCGCCGGCGTGCAGGATCGTCATGACGACCTCGAGCGTCGGGATCTTTTTGATAGGATGCTCGTCGACGGGGATACCGCGCCCGTTATCGACGACCGTGATGGAGTTGTCGGCGTGGACCGTCACCTGGATCTCGGTGCAGAAACCGGCCATGGCCTCGTCGACGGAGTTGTCAACGATCTCCCACACCAGGTGATGAAGACCGCTGGCGCTCGTCGAGCCAATGTACATGCCCGGGCGCTTACGAACGGCCTCGAGACCTTCGAGAATCTTAATCTCGCCGCCATCGTAATCGTTTTCGTTTGCCACACGTCCTCCTTCAGTTAAGAAAATGTGTACAGCCTTACTAGTTTATCGTAAAAAAATACCCTCGGGAACGAGGGTATTTGGCTCTACAAGGCCACCAGATGCGATTTAAGGCTCTTTTTTACTCTGCACGCCCTTGGTCCACTCGGCACTGGCTCTCATGGCGTTCTCGAGGGCCTCGCGCAGTTTTTGGTCCTCGATGGGTGCCACTTGGTGCTCGATCTCGGCACGCTCGGCATCGCTTAGGTCGGCATGCGGAGCCGGCGGACGCTCGGCCACGGCCGGACGCAGGCGCTCTTTTGCAGCGGGCGGTGTGTGGCCGGGGGCGGTCGTCTTGAACACCAGCCCATCGACGTGCGCGCCGGCGCGCTCCATGCGCGCGCGGATAATCTCGCGCAAAAGCGTCATCTCCTGCGTCCATGAGGGCGAATCGAGGTACACCAGCAGTTCGTTGGACTCGGGCAGGTAGCGCAGGCCCGTCACATGGCGTCCCTCGCGCGTGCCCGAGCACACCGCATTCCAGGCGCGATAGACCGCACGAGACTCCTCCGCAGCCTCCATTTGCGCGCGGCGCTCAGGTGTCGCGGCCGCCAGGATGCGCTGCCGCTCGGCATCCAAAAAGCCGCCAAAGGCAACCATTCCGTTCTCGCGCTCGTAATTAGCACGTCTCACCCATGCTCACCACCTTGGCTCGATCAAGCAGGTCATCGGTAAAATACCCCAGATTGGTGGTGGTTATGACTGTCTGGATATCATCACCGATCAGCTGCAGAAAAGCGCCTCGGCGCCCGGCGTCGAGCTCGCTCATCACGTCGTCCAAGAGCAGCAGCGGCGCGGTGCCCAAGATATCACGCGCCACTGCCACTTCTGCCACCTTCCAGGCAAGCACCAGCGTTCGCTGCTGGCCCTGGCTGGCAAATGAACGGGCCGATCGGCCCGCGACGGAAAACTCAATCTCGTCGCGATGCGGACCCACAAGCGTCACGCCGCGGCGGATCTCCTCGTCGGCGCGCTCATCGAGCGCCGAGAGCGTGTGCTCATACGCCCACCCCCTGAGCTCGTCGCGATCCTCGGTGCGAGGCAGGTCGCCAAGCGTGGACACATAGGACACACCGGCGGGCTCGCCGGATGCCACGCGGCCATAGGCGGCGCGCACATGGCCCGCCAGTCGGGCGAGCAGGGCCAAACGATGCACGAGCAGGGCTGACCCGGCGCGGGCGATGGAGTCATTCCACGCACCGAGCATCTCGCGGCAGCACCAGGTCTCCTTGAGCAGGGCGTTGCGCTGCGTCACACACCGCCCGTAGGTGCTCGCCAGGTCGGCGTAACGGGCGCTCAGTTGTACGCCAAAGTCGTCGAGGGCGGCGCGGCGCACGCTGGCACCGCGCTTGACCATATCCAGATGATCGGGGCAAAACAGCACGCTCGGCATAACCCCTCGCACGCCGGCAGCCGAGCACCTCTTGCCGTTACGGCTAAACGAGCGCTTGCCGTCCTCAACGCCCAGGCCCATATCGAGCACGCGGCCATCGCCCTCGAGCCTCAACTCGAGCTTGCACGAGCCCGTGCCGTCGTGCACGAGCTCGGCAGCTGTGGGATGCCTAAACGAGGTGCCACTCGTCAAAAGCTGCAGCGCCTCTATGAGGTTGGTCTTTCCCGCCGCGTTGGGCCCCGCAAGCACCGTCACGCCTTCGTCCAGGTCAAGACGGTAGCTATCGAAACTGCGGTAGCGCGCGACGGAAAGGTTGCGGGCAAACACGGTCATGGCGCAGCGCTAGATGCGAACCGGCATAACCAGGTACAGGTAGTTGATCTTGTCGTAGGACTTAAAGATACCCGCCTGCGAGTAGCTCTTGAGCTCCAGCGTGATCTCCTTCTCCTTGGACAGGGCATTGAGGCAGCCAAAGATGTAGTGGTAGTTAAAGGCGATGGTGCCCGACTCGCCCTCGGCCTCGACATCGATTGTCTCCTGCGCCAGATCCTGGTCATTGGAGATGGAGGACAGGCCCATCTGACCGTTCTCGACATCGATCTCGAACTTGACGGCGGGGTTCGCGCTCGCGATGACCGCCACGCGCTTAAGGGCGGCATTAAAAGCCGCCACGTCGATCTTGACGCTCGTCACGCATGAATCGGGGATGAGCTGCTTGTAGTTGGGGTACACGCCCTCGATACGGCGCGACACGTAGGTGGTGTTGCCGGCCTCGAAGACAACCTGGGTGTCGGTGGCGCCGATCATGATGGTCGCCTGGCTGGCCATGATGCTCAGGGCGTCGTTGAAGGCGTCGGCCGGAACGTTGAGCTCAAAAGAGCCCTCGAGCGTCGAGGTCTCGACCTGGGTGTCGCATACGGCCAGGCGGAAGGAGTCGGTTGCCACCAGGCGCACGGTGTTGTTCTCGACCTTCATGTGCACGCCTCCCAGGATGGGACGGGCCTTATCGGTCGAAGTGACACGCCACACGCGGCCGACCATCTCGGACAGGATGTCGGTCGGGAGCTCCACCGCACTCTCGATGGCATAGGCCGGGAACTCGGGGAAATCGTTGGCATCGAGCGTGTTGAGGCGGAAGGAACTCTTCTCGCATCCAATCAGCACCTGACGCTCCGAGAGCTCAAAGGTAACCGGAGCGTCGGGAAGGGTCTTCGTAATGTTCGAGAGCATCTTGCAGGGAATCACCATCTCGCCCCCTTCTTCGACATGCGCGGCAATGCGATGACGAATCGAGATGGTGTAGTTAGAAGTTTGGAATTCCAAGATGCCGTCCTGCGCCTTAACGAGCACGCCCGACAGGATGGGAAGGGTAGATGCCGAAGCGACGCCTTTCATAACGACGCCGATGGCTTGCGTGAGCGAGCTTTGGCTGACGGTGAACTTCATCTTTTAATACCTTTCTATAGATATAAATATCTTAATAATAGTAATAGCACTGACGAAACTGTTGATTACTCCCAAAAGCGCTGGTCAACCCCAAAAAGAGAATCGACAGCATCCTGTGCGCAACCGACCGTGTTTTCCACGTTCAAAACCTGCGGAAAACTTTTCGTCGCCTTGGGGTGAGTTTTAGACACGTTATGCCCGGCGTTTCGACAAGTTTTCAACAGGTGTCTCTATTTCCCTACGAACGCAGTGTAATTTTATCTCGTAGCGATTTGAGATCCTCGGTTACGGTACGGTCTTCCTGAATCATCTTCTGAACCTTTTTATAGCTCGTGCTGACGGTTGAATGGTTGCGGTTGCCAAACTCCGCGCCCACCGCCGTAGTCGTCATCTCACACATCTCGATGGCCAGATAGATGGCGATGTGGCGGGCTTTGGCAATGTTGGCGTTGCGGCGCGGGCCGATGAGCTCCTCGTGCGTCACGCCGTATTGCTCCTCGATGACAGACTGGACCGTCTGCACGTTGATCTTCTTGGCCGACGTGTCGAAGTACTGGCTTGCGATGGCGTCGATGTCGTCGAAGCTGAGCTCGCTGCCCTCGCGTTCGCGGTCTCCCGCCTCGCCGGCACAGCGTTCGCAAAAGCTCTCGAGTTCGCGAATGTTGGTTCCCGAGACTTCTGCCATGTGCTTAAAGTGCTCGTCGGTCAGATGCCCACCATCGCCGCCATAGGCCGCCAGCAGCGAGTCGTCACCCGACTCGGGTGCGGCGGCTATCGTGTTCTCGTAGTAGCGCTGCAAGATCTTGTATTTCATCTCGTAGCTGGGCTCCGCCACCAAACAGAGCATACCGGCGTTAAAACGGCTGGTAAGGCGTTCGTCCATGCTCAGGTCTTTGGGTGCGCGGTCGGCTGCGATGACGACTTTTTTGTTGTTGCGGATAAACTCGTCCATGAGCTGGAAGAAGTAGTCCACGCTCGCGCGCTTGCCGATGATGTTTTGAATGTCGTCGATAATGAGCACGTCCACGCCATGGTATGCCTGCATGATGGGGGCGTTGCTTTTCTTTTGGCGGTCGAACTCCGTCATCAGGTCATCGAGGTATGCCTGCGAGTTGGCGTACTTCACCTTGATCTCGGGCGACTTTTCGGCGAGCTCGTTTTTGATGGCGAGCAGCAGATGGGTCTTGCCCAGCCCCGATTTGCCATAGATGAACAGGGATGTGCATGTGCCGCGTTCGTCCGCGAGCGCGGCAAACTTGAGCGCCGAGCGATAGGCATGGCTGTTTTCGGGGCCGTAGACAAAGTTTTCGAAGGTGAATTTCGAGTTGGCCGCGAGGGGTGCGCCGTCAGCGTTTTGCTCGGCCGGCGCCGCAGCTGCGGGGGCACTCGTGGGCGATGTAGAGGCTGGTTTTGCACTCTTTTCGGGCGCACCGCCTTTCATCTGGTTCATCATGCGGCGGAAATCGTCGGCCGAAAGCGTGTTTTTGATTGCGATGCCCGAATCCTCGCCCGGTGTTGCGTCGTGCGCGATAGGCATGTGTGTGGCAGCGGGCATGGGGGCTGCCCACGCCGAGACGGCGGGCATGGTTTCACGGGAAACATCGTCGTTTTGATGCTCGGGAGCCGACACTGCGGCGGCAGCCGGCGCCGCCGGGGGGACGACGGATGCCGCGGGTACGGCATTATCTGCCGCGGTGCCCTGCGGTGCCACGATGTTGAGCGCGATCGGCGCAAAGGCGATCTCTTCCAGGTACGCCTCGATGGTCGGCTGATGCTTTTTGAGCTGAGCGATGGCAAATCGTGAGGGGGCCTCAATCGTCAAGGTGTCCTCGGTCAGGCTCACGGCGCGCGATTGCCCCAGCATGTTGATGAGGCGCGCATCTTGGCCGTCGCGCTGACAAAAGGCGATGGCATCCCCCAGGATGATGCTTGCTTCCTCGTCCACTGTCTCTCCCGTTCCTTAAGCCTGAGCCCGCACGCGAGCGCTTCCAATTTCGGTCAGATGGTATTTCTGCCCATGTTTGACCACCAAGCCCGCCTGTGCCAAATCGTTGAGCGTGCGCGACCAGGTGGGTGCGGAGTTTCCAAACGCCCGCGCCAAGTCCGTTGCGCCGCACTCTTGATGTTGGGCCAGATACCCCAATGCAGCGTTGCCGCGTTCGCTTACAAACACGTCCGGCTGCGGTTGTGCGTATTGATTTGCCGCATTAGGATACATCATTTGAGCTGCTGGTTGTTGAGAACTCTGCATGGGCGGCACCTGCTGTTGAAAACTTTGCGGCCACTGTTGGTAAGGCTGCGGCGGCATCTGCTGGGACCAAGGGTTAAATTGCCCCTGCGGCATCTGCTGATACGGCTGCTGGTATCCCTGAGGGTACTGCTGCGGATACGGCTGGGCATATCCCTGCTGCGGCATATATTGGGGAGGATACCCTTGGGGGTACGGTTGGTAGCCCATTTGCTGGACGTTCGGCATGGCCGCCGTCTGTTGCGCGACGTTTGTGTCCAGACCTGCCGAGTTTATGGTCTCCGACATGCTTTGCGCCGTGTGGCCCAGCGATACCTGGGGATCCTGCACTGGAAAAGCTCCGGGTTGCTGCATGTGCACCACGGGTTGCTGCATCTGTTGTGCTATCACAGGCTGCTGTGCAAACGTGTCGGGTAGGGGGTATGCTGACTGCTCCGTCTCGGGGCGCACGGCGGCCCCTCGCCCTCCGGCTCGCTCGATTTCCTGCACGCGTTTGGGGTCCAGGCTTACCGTGACCACGGTGCCGTTGCCCATGTTGTCCTCGATGGATACGGCGCCGCCGGCGTTTTCCAAGTACTCCTGCACCATGGGAAACCCGGCTCCGGTTCCGCGGATGTATCGCTTCATGTTGCTGTTTGCGCTGGTGACGCCAAAATCGAAGGCGCGCTCCTTGTCGTCGATCCCCGGTCCCTGATCTGCGAATCGGATGGTGTCGCCGCCGTCTAGGATCGAGATGATGGGCTCTGCAAAGTGGGCGTGGATAAAGTTTTCGACAATCTCGCGGATAACCATGAGCGAGATGTGCCCGCCCTGCTCTTTCATGCACTGGTAGACGGTGTTGGTTGTCTCTTCCAGATAGGTGCGCACGTCCTTCGGTTCGATGACGATGACGCGCGGCGTCGACAGCATGTCGTCATAGACCGCGATGCGTGCCGCATACATGGCACCCTGCGCTTTCGCAGCGGCCTGCTCTTCCTGGCCGCGCTTTTCGCGCACGCCGGTGATGTGCTCGTTGTCAGGTGCCGGGTCTCCGGAATCGACCATGGTGTAAAAGTCGTCAGACATGCTGCTCGCAATCTTTCATAAGGTTTCGAACAAATAGTAGCTCACCGTGCAATGTTTCTCATCTTTCGACAACTTTTCAAAACCTGTTGAAAACTTTGGAAAACGGGCGAAAAGTTCTCAACATTGCCAACATGACCTGTTGAAAACTTGGTGAAATATCGTGAAAAGTTGCCGTACCCTGCAAATTTCAGTTGGGCTTATGGGGGAACCGTGTGAACTACGCAACCTTTTACCTTTGATTTCTTGACATTTGAACATTGATTTCCCTACAATCTTCAAGCTCACGTGTCTATATCTGCGTCCGCGCTCCCGCGGACACTCGAAATGCAGCAGGAGGAACTTAAGATGAAGCGTACGTATCAGCCTAATAAGCGTAAGCGTGCCAAGACCCATGGCTTCCGTGCCCGTATGGCCACCAAGGGTGGTCGTGCCGTGCTCGCCCGTCGCCGCGCCAAGGGCCGCAAGCGTCTCACTGTCTAGCAGCGATACACACATCTCGCATGAAGACTATTAAGTCTCGGCAAGATTTCGAGCATGTGTTCAGTCAGGGGCGTCGTTTCAATCACCCTCTGATTCGAATGACCATATGTGAATCGGTTGGCGAAGGCGACTCCGGAAGGGTCGCCTTCGTTGGTGCTAAACGGCTCGGTTGTGCAGTTGTGCGCAACCGTTCTAAGCGTGTGATGCGCGAGGCCGCCCGCAGCTGCGGATTTCCCGTTGCGGGTTATGACATCATCTTGTTCGCGACTCCCAAGACGAGGATCTCCTCGCCGCAGGAGATGGACAAGGCATTGCGTTCGCTTATGAAACGCGCCGGCGTTGCCGGGGAGGAGCGATGAGCAATCACGTTTTGCGACGTGTTGCCATCGCTCCTATTCGCATATACCAACAGGTTATTTCGCCCTTATTACCTGACGCCTGCATTTATTACCCAACGTGCTCGCAATATGCCGTTCAGGCGATTGAGAAGTACGGTGTTTTGAGAGGCTGCTGGCTTGCCGTGAGGCGCATCGCTCGCTGCAATCCCCTGCACGTCGGCGGTTATGACCCTGTGCCCTAGTTGGCACTCGCTATCGGAGGAAAACTTACATGTGGGATTGGATCGTTAACATCCTTTTCGAGCTGCTCAAGCTCATCCAGACCTTTGCGGTCGACTGGGGCCTGTCCATCATCATCCTGGTGGTCATCATCCGTCTGCTGCTGACGCCGCTCATGCTCAAGTCGACAAAGTCGACGGCGCGCATGCAGGTGCTTCAGCCCAAGATGCTCGAGATCCAGGAGCGCTACGCCGACGACCCCCAGCGTCAGGCCGAGGAGATGCAGAAGTTCTACAGCGAGAACAAGTTCAACCCCATGGCTGGCTGTCTGCCGCTGCTGATTCAGATGCCTATCCTGTTCGCCCTGTTTACATTGCTGCGCAACCTGCCGCAGTACTTTAACGACGGCACGTTCTCGTTCTTCAACATCCTGCCCGACCTGACCACCACGCCGAGTGCCTCTTTTGCCGATGGCTTTATGGTTGCGCTGCCTGCGCTGATTTGCCTGATTCTGTTTGCCGTTCTCACCTTGATTCCGCAGCTGTATATGTCCCGCAATCAGACCGGTCAGCAGGCCCAGAGCATGCGTATGATGGCTGTTGTCATGACCGTCATGATGCTTTGGATGGGCTGGAGCCTGCCCGTCGGCGTTCTGCTGTACTACGATGTGTCATCTGCCTGGCAGGTTATCCAGCAGATCTTCGTGACGCAGAAGGTTATCGACAAGGCTAAGGCCGATGAGGAGGAGCGCCTCAAGAACGCTCCGCTTCAGGTCGAGGTTACTCGTCGCGAGAAGAAGCCGCGCCCGCACAAGAAGAAGTAGTGGGATAGTATTCTTATTTAGGTACCTAACTTTTGGAGTTCGTTATGTCTGAAGAGATCGTCGAGGATATGCTTGAGGAGGTTGTCCCGCAGGTCGCGGGCGATTATCCCGAGATTGCACAGCGTTACAAGGCTGGTGAAGAGCTGACCGATGAGGAGCTCGACACCATTGCCGATGTGGCTATTTCCATTCTGCGTTCCATCCTTTCGCACTTCGATGCGGCGAACTCTCCCATCGATGAGTATGAGGGCGATGAGGGCGAGTTGATTCTGGACGTAACCGCTCCGGATCTTGCTGTTCTTATTGGTCGTCATGGACGCACCCTCGATGCTCTTCAGGTTATGTTCTCGCTGCTGGTGAGCCGCAAGCTTGGCTTTAGGTATCCGGTTGTCGTTGACGTCGAGGGCTATAAGAGCCGTCGACAGGACAAGGTTGCTTCTATGGCACAGTCCGCCGCCGAGCGCGCTATTCGCACTCATAAGAGTGTTTCGCTGCCGCCTATGAATGCCTATGAACGTCGACTGGTTCATATTGCCCTTCGTGGTAACGATGCTGTAGACACGCATTCTGAGGGCTCTGATCCCGATCGCCATGTTGTGATTGTTGCTCGATAAGCTTCTCGAGTCTATGCTAAGGGGACGTGGTTTCCACGTCCCCTTTTTTTGTCAAAAGTTTTCGATACATTGATTTTTGTCAGAAAGGAGTCGTCTTGTTTGTGTTAACTAATGAGCAGGCAAGTCTGATGCTGTCCCGTCTCATATCGTATTGTAAAGACTATTCTCTGAAGGTCTCCGAGGATAGCCTTCGTGTCTGTATCCAGCATCTTGATCTTGTTCTGGAAGCCAATAAGACTACCAATCTAACGCGCATCCTAAATGTTGACGATGCTGCAGTTCTCCATATTCTGGACTCACTTGTTCTGCTTCCCTATATTAATAAAGCTCCTGAAG
Source organism: Collinsella sp. (assembly GCA_018376905.1). Classification (GTDB taxonomy): domain Bacteria; phylum Actinomycetota; class Coriobacteriia; order Coriobacteriales; family Coriobacteriaceae; genus Collinsella. The sequence goes on from JAHAAK010000018.1 coordinate 13,952, forward strand.
GCGCTTTGCTGGATATGGGTACCGGTGCTGGCTTCCCCGGTATTCCACTGACTATTGCAAGCGGACGGAAGGCTACATATATCGATTCGGTTGGCAAGAAGGTTGATGCCGTTAATTCCTTTGTTAAGGAGCTTGGCCTTAAGCATGCTCATGCCGTTCATGATCGTCTTGAGGAATATGCCCGATCCCATAAGAAACAATTTGCTGTCGTTACTGCTCGCGCGCTTGCACCGTTACCAGTTCTCGTTGAGTACGCTTCTCCTTTCTTAATAGATGGAGGTTTCTTTGTCATTACTAAGGGGAACCCGTCGGACGATGAACTTCAGTCTGGCATGGCTGCTGCAAAGATATGCGGGTTTACCACGCTTATGACGGATGATTTGAATTTGCCAAATGACTTGGGTCATCGTGAGTTCATTATTTTAAATAAGTCTCGTCCGTCATCCGTTTCTCTTCCTCGTGCTAATGGCATGGCGAAGAAGAATCCGCTTGCCTAGATGTTTCACGTGAAACATAATGGATAGTAATGACTTGCTATGTTTCACGTGAAACATAGCGGGGATGTCGAATTGGAATGTTTCACGTGAAACATCCTCCGTTTAACAGCTTTAAATACACCAGGAGGGACCGTGGGATTTCGCGACGTTAAGCGTTCAAAAAGCGCAAAAGACACGCGTATCATTGCAATCATCAATCAAAAAGGCGGCGTAGGTAAGTCTACGACAGCCGTCAACCTAGCAGCTGCACTGGGAGAACAGGGTCGAAAAACGCTGATTGTTGATTTTGACCCGCAAGGCAATAGTACGAGCGGTTTTGGAATTGAAAAAGAAGACCTGGATCACTGTATCTATGATGCGTTGCTAAATGATGTTCCAGCGGAATCGCTTGTTCTTGATACAAATTGTAAAAAGGTCTTTGTGATTCCAGCTACCATCCAACTTGCTGGCGCGGAAATCGAGCTTGTAAGCGCGATTGCTCGTGAAACTCGCCTAAAAGATCTACTAGAGCCTATTCAGGATGAGTTTGACTTCATCTTTATCGACTGTCCGCCTTCGCTTGGTTTGTTAACGATTAATGCATTGACGGCAGCAGATAGCGTTTTGATTCCAATCCAGTGCGAGTATTATGCGCTCGAAGGTGTCACAAAGCTTCTTGAGTCGATGAAAATGGTTAAATCGCGCCTGAATAAGACTCTTGATACGTATGGCGTGCTTATGACGATGTATGATTCGCGTACATCGCTTTCGAATCAAGTTGTTGAAGAAGTGCAATCGTATTTTGGCGAGAAGACATTCAAAACCCTGATTCCGCGTACCGTAAAAATTTCGGAAGCACCGTCGTTCGGAGAACCGGTCATTACCTATGCACCTCAAAACAAGGGTGCAAAGGCGTATATGAACCTTGCTAAAGAGGTGATTAAGCGTGCCTAGCCCTAAGAAGCGCGGCGGATTGGGTCGTGGACTCAATGCATTGGTCTCAGAAGCAGAATATGAGACAGGTGGATCTGCAACGTCGTCATCAAATGCCGCTTCGGAAACCAAGCTTCCAATCGAAGACATCGTTCCGAACCCAAACCAACCTCGAATTCATTTTAACGAGACTGAACTTCGAGAATTGAGTGAGTCAATTCAGGAGCATGGTGTTCTGCAACCGCTTCTTGTACGTAAACATGGTAATGGCTACGAGATCATTGCTGGCGAGCGCCGCTATCAGGCTTCAAAACTAGCAGGCCTTGAAGAACTCCCCGTCATCATCAAAGATGTTGACGATGAGGAAATGCTTGCGCTGGCATTGATTGAAAACTTGCAGCGTTCTGACTTAAATCCGGTCGAAGAGGCTAAGGGATATCGACAGCTTATCGATGCGAGCGGCATGACTCAAGAGGCCTTGTCTAAGGCTGTCAGTAAGTCTCGTTCTGCCATCACCAATTCATTGCGTCTGCTCGATCTTCCCGAGGTAGTTCAGCAGATGATTTTTGAAGGCAAATTGACTGCTGGCCATGCACGTGCGATTCTCGCAGTCCCGTATGAGGATGCTCGCATTAAGTTGGCTGAGAAGGTTGTTGCAGAAGGATTGTCTGTTCGTGCGACAGAAAACCTTGCTCCATTGTTTTCTGCCGGAGAGACACCAAAGGCACCGCGTCCCGCGACTCCACAGTCTTTTAAAAAGGCTGCGCGTGTTCTGCGTCAGGTTTTTAACACAAACGTTCGCGTAAAGAGCTCCCGCGGTAAGAATAAGATCGAGATTGAATTTAAGGATGAAGAGGAGCTGTCTCGCATTCTTGGTGAGATGATCCAATTTAATCAGGGAGGTCAGGATGAGGAATAAAGTTCTGACTGCTATTGCCATGGCTGCAACCGTTGCAGTTGGCGCATTCGTAGGTTATAAGGTTGTGACAGACGAAGAATTACGGGGTCGTTTGCTTCGTGGAGCGCAGGATATCGTCGATACATCCAAGAAGAAAATGGATGTTATGACCGAGGATGTTGCCATGCGTACGGCTCAGGTAACTAAGAATCCCAAGGTTAACCAGGATTGGGTAAACCGTCAATGGGAAAATGTAGGCTTTTAGGTACCTAACAATTACTAGCCATTTTTGAAGGGGTCCTTGTCTGAGCATCAGAACAGGGACCCCTTATTTCTTCCGAAAAAGTTGTTGAACAATCGCGCGATACAGATTAATGAGAGATATGAAACAGCCCCGGTTGCAATTAAGCAACCGGGGCTGTTCGATGTTTCACATGAAACGTTTAGGTTGGACTCCCCTATGCGTTCTTTTGAACCTTGAAGCGCTGCTTGAGTTGCCCGCAAGCGGCATCGATATCGTTGCCACGAGAGTTACGGATCGTGGTCTCAATACCACGGGACTCAAGACGACGCTGAAGGTCTTCAACCTTATGAATCGGCGACGGCTTGAGAGGGCTGCCCTCGATATCGTTGAGCTGGATTAGGTTGACGTGGCACAGCGTGCCCTCGCAGAAGTCGCAGAGCGCCTGCATCTCGGGGTTAGTGTCATTGACACCCTCGATCATGGCGTATTCGTACGTCGGACGGCGGCCAGTCTTTTCGGTGTAGAGCTGAAGTGCCTCATGAAGACGAAGCAGCGTGTACTTCTTAACGCCGGGCATAATCTTGTTGCGCGTTGACTGGATGGCAGAGTGCAGCGAGACGGCGAGCGTGAACTGCTCGGGAATGTCGGCAAACTTACGAATACCAGGAATAACACCGCTGGTGGAGACGGTGAGGTGGCGCGCTCCGATACCGATGCCGTCAGGGTCATTAAGGATTCGTAGTGCCTTGAGGACCTCGTCGTAGTTGGCGAAAGGCTCGCCCTGGCCCATGAGCACGACGCTCGTCGCGCGCTCACCAAAGTCGTTAGAAACATGGAGTACCTGGTCAACGATCTCCTGAGCGGTCAGCGAGCGCTTGAGGCCGTTCAGGCCGGTAGCGCAAAAAGCGCAGCCCATGCCACAGCCGGCTTGGGTGGATACACAGACAGACAGCTTGTTTCGACGAGGCATGCCGACGGTCTCGACGGAGATGCCGTCGTGGTACTCGAGTAGGTATTTACGAGAGCTATCCTTAGACACCTGTTTGGCGAGCTCGGTCGGCGTGTCGAAGGCAAAAGCCTCCTTCAGCTGCTCGCGGAAGGCCTTGGGGAGGTTGGTCATATCGTCAAACGAACAAACGTTCTTCTCAAAAACCCATTCGATAAGCTGCTTTGCGCGAAAAGCGGGTTGGCCGAGTTCGGCGACAAGTTCGCGAATATCGTTTTGGCTCAAATCGCGAATGTCTTGAGATTTAGTCCTGGGATTCATGGAAGCCTTTCGATTTTGGGGAAACGTAGAGGGTATCGCTACAATATGGTATCAGCTGCAGAAATTATAGAGGAGGAGTCTGCCCATGCCGGGTAAAAGCCTAGAGAACATGCACGTAGCGGTCTTGGCGGGCGGCCATTCCGCCGAACGCGAGATTTCGCTCAATTCGGGAAAGAATGTCGTGGTGGCACTGAAGGAGGCCGGCTACACCTCGGTGGAGTTGCTCGACACCGCCGCCGATGACTTTATGGTGACCATGGCGACGGGCGGCTTCGACGTGGCGTTTATCGCCATGCACGGCGCCGGCGGCGAGGATGGCGCCATGCAGGGGGCCATGGAGACGCTGGGTATCCCCTACACGGCGTCGGGCGTGCTCGCCAGCGCATGTGGCGCCGATAAAGAGGTTTCAAAGCTTCTGTATGCCAAGGCTGGCATCCCCATTGCCCCCGGCCTGGCGCTTGAGGCGGGCGACGAGATCGATATCGATCGTATCGTCGAGGTTTGTGGCGAGCGTTGCTTTGTAAAGCCCGCTGTCAACGGTTCTAGCTACGGCATTTCGCTCGTTCACGAGCCTTCCGAGCTGCCGGCGGCAATCGCCAAGGCTTTTGAGTACGGCGATAAGGTGCTGGTCGAAAAGTGCATCGAGGGAACCGAGATCACCGTGGGCGTGTATGGCGAGGACGACGTGCGCGCGCTGCCGATTGTGGAGATTCGCAAGCCTGAGGACTGCGAGTTCTACGATCTGGATGTGAAATACGTCGACCCCACGGACATCCATCGCATTCCGGCGCAGATTTCGCCCGAGAACTACGCTCGTGCCCAGGAGCTCGCCTGTGCCGCCCATAAGGCACTCGGCTGCCTGGGTATCTCGCGCAGCGACTTTATCGTGAGCGAGGACGGTCCTGTCATTCTCGAGACCAATACCATTCCCGGCATGACCGATACGTCGCTGTATCCCGATGAGATTCGCCATACCGACGACATGACGTTCCCGCAGGTGTGCGACAGCCTGATCCGTATGGGTCTCCGTCGAGCGGGCGTTGCATGCTAATCGAGGACGCCGTATCTCCTGGAACGCCGCAGTTTGTCATCGATTCTTATGCCACGCTCGCCGAGCGCGCCAAGACGCAGTCGTTTGGCCTCATCGAGGAGGATGTAATCGTCCTCGATACCGAGACCACGGGTCTTTCGGTGCAGGACAACGAGTTAATTGAGATTTCCGCGGCCCGTCTTTCGGGCCGCGAGGTCATTGACCGCTTCGATACGTTCGTGCATCCCAAGCAGCTGATTCCTGCAGAGATTACCGAGCTCACGAGTATTACGAACGCCGATGTGGCAGATGCCCCGTCGGCCGTCGAGGCCGTCGCGGCACTCGCCGACTTTGTGGGCGGCTGTCCTGTTATCGCACATAACGCCACGTTTGACCGGTCGTTTATCGAATCGGTCAAAGGCGGCGTCAACGTGAGTGATATCTGGATCGATTCGCTGGCGCTATCGCGCATTGCGCTTCCGCGCCTGACATCGCACAAACTGTCCTTTATGGCCGACTTGTTTGGGTGCGATTCGGTATCGCACCGTGCGAATGCAGACGTTGATGCCCTGTGCGGTGTGTGGCGCGTGCTGCTGGTCGCACTTACCGACCTGCCTTCGGGCCTTATGGCGCGCTTGGCGGACATGCACGCGGACGTGCCTTGGTCCTACCGTCCCATTTTTTCTTTTTTGGCTGGCCAGAACCCGGGTTCGATATTTTCGCTCAGCGCCGCTCGTGCCGATGTGCTCAAGGCCGATCGCGCGGACGATCGCGTTGATGCGGACGAGCTGTCGGTCCTTAAGATGCCGAGCCGTGAAGAGATCGAGGCAGATTACGCCCCCGGCGGCCTGGTCAATCGTATGTACCCCACCTATGAGCCGCGCGACGAGCAGATCGCGATGGCGGTTGAGGTGCGCGATGCGCTGGTCACGGGTACCCATCGCGTGATCGAGGCGGGCACGGGCGTCGGTAAGTCGATGGCCTATCTCGTGCCCTTTGCCGAGGCCGCCCGCCGAAACAACATTACCGTTGGCATTGCGACCAAATCGAATAATCTTGCCGACCAGCTTATGTACCATGAGCTGCCAAAGCTCGCCGAACAGCTGGACGGGGGCCTGTCATTTTGTGCACTCAAGGGCTATGACCACTATCCGTGCCTGCGCAAGCTCGAGCGCATGAGCCGTGGTCAGGTTGAGATTACCACCAAGCGCGATCCTGCTGACACGCTCACAGCGGTTGCGGTGATCATGGCGTATGTGTGCCAATCTGCCGATGGAGACCTCGATTCACTTGGCATTCGCTGGCGCAGCGTCAACCGTCCCGACTTTACGACGGCTTCGCGCGAGTGTGCACGCCGTCTGTGTCCGTTCTTCCCTGACAAATGCCTGGTCCACGGGGCACGTCGCCGTGCTGCACATGCCGACGTGGTGGTCACCAACCATTCCCTACTGTTCCGCAACGTGGCCGCCGAGGGAAGGATTTTGCCTCCGATTCGTCACTGGGTGGTCGATGAGGCCCATTCTATCGAGCGCGAGGCCCGTCGCCAATGGGCGCGCGTGGTTTCGGCCGATGAGTCGCGCGTGCTGTTTGAGCGCTTGGGCGGATCGAGTGCCGGTGCGCTGAGTCAGGTTTCTCGTGACCTGGCCACTTCCGAGGGCTCCACGCTCTACCTGGGACTCACTGCCAAGGCGACGTCGACGGTTGCCCGCGCGAGCATGGCGATTGCCGATGTGTTCGATGGCGTGCGCGAGCTTGGCCGCCGTGCCCGCGGGGGCTATGACAACGCGAATCTGTGGATTGGCCCCGAGCTGCGCGAGTCGGATGACTGGCACGATTTTTTGCAGTCGGCCCATACCGCAATTGATGCGCTGGACCAAGCGGATAAAAGCGTAGACGCGCTGGTGCAAGCCGTCGCTGCCGATAAGCCTGAGGTCGTCGTCGACCTGGGCGAGATTTCGCGCCGTCTTCACGAGTTGGTCGAGAATCTCAAGCTCATCATTGAGGGTACGGATGAGCACTATGTGTACTCATTGCAGGTTAACCGCCGGCTGCGAGCGGGCGGGGAGTCTATGACCGCTGAGCGCATCGATATCGGCGAGGCCCTGGCGAACGAGTGGCTGCCCGAGGTGCACACGGCCATCTTCGCTTCGGCGACCATGACGGTGTCCAAGAGCTTTGAGCATTTCAACCATGCTGTCGGCCTCGATCGCATTGGTGCGTCGACATCCTCATCGCTGCACCTGGATTCGAGCTATGACTTTGACTCGAATATGGCCGTGGTCGTGGCGGGGGACATTCCCGATCCGCGCGATCGCGAGCGCTATCTGTCAGCGCTCGAGTGCGTACTGGTCGATGCCCATCTCGCCATGGGTGGATCGGTGCTTACGCTGTTCACTAACAGGCGCGATATGGAGGACCTGTATGCCCGTGTCGAGCCCAAATTGGCGCGAGCGGGTCTGGAGCTCAATTGTCAACAGCGCAACTCGTCCCCGCGTCGCCTGCGCGATCGGTTTATCAACGAGCCGACCTCATCGCTCTTTGCGCTCAAGGCCTTTTGGGAGGGCTTTGACGCCAGCGGCGAGACGCTGCGCTGCGTCATTATCCCCAAGCTGCCGTTCTCGAGCCCCACGGATCCTCTTTCGTGCGAGCGCAACCTGCGCGAAGACCGCGCTTGGGCGCGCTACTCGCTGCCCGAGGCGGTGCTCGAAGTCAAGCAAGCCGCCGGCCGTCTCATTCGCTCGTCGACTGATTGCGGCGTGCTTATCTTGGCAGATCCGCGTTTGGTGACAAAGGGCTACGGCAAGAAGTTCTTGACGTCGCTGCCTACGACTTCCTACCAGCGTATCGAGTCGGCACAGATCGGTCATTATTTGCAGCTGTGGCGTGCGCGCCACGAGAGACGCCGTTAAAGCGGGCAGGTCAGGCTCTTCGCCATATCGCATAGACGCTTTGCCAAGGCGGGGTCATCCAGTATGCGGATGGCTCCGCCCGCTGCGATTATCTGACAGAACAGCCAGTGCTCTGACCCATAACGCACGGTCACCGTTGCCATGTCTGTCCCGTTTGGCTCAATCGACATGATGCCGGCCCAGTCTAGGCGCTCTGCCATGTCGAGCGGCATGAGGAGTTTTGCGCTCTGTTCCGCATGGGAAAGGGATTCGTGGATGGATGCGGACGCGGGCGTGTGGCGCTCCACGGAATCGTCGGTGAAGGCAAGGCCCTCGATTTTGTCCATGCGGTAGGAGCGCTGCTCGTCAACTTCGACATCCCAGGCAATCAGGTAGGTTTGATCACCATGTGTCGCGATGCGCAGGGGGTCGATGAGACGCTCGCGCGCCCGTGCGTCGTCCATCGAACGGTAGGTGATGCGGCATCGAACGCCGTCTTGAATCGCGCAGTTCAGCTGTTGCCAGTGCGATCCTCGGGCAACGGTATCGACGACGCGCTGGTTGTAGCCGAGTTCCTCGGGTAGGAGGGCATGTCGGATACGCTCTGCTGCCCGAGAGTCGATTCCCATCGATTCGAGTTCGTGATTGAGCACGGCGCCTTCGGCGGCACTTAGACGCAAGGGCAGCACACGCCCCGCATCACCTGTCAGGATGATGCGCTCGCCGCGGCGTTCGCAGATGATGCGTGCGCCCGACTCACGGTCAGCGAGGGTCGAGACGATATCGATAATTTCATCGAGCGCCGCACCCGTGATATCAAAACGGCTGCAGATATCCCCTCGTGTCATGCCGGTCTTGCCGGCAGCGCAGAGGGCCTCCATGATGTCAATCGCACGCGAGAGCCTTTGCTCGCTGGTGAGTTTACGCGCGGGCATGCTCGTGCACCGTCCTTTCGATGAGGTGGTTCCACGCCAGTTTAAGTGCATCGGGGGCAACGGGTCTCATGCCGTCCATGGCGTGCTCCATGCAAAACGAGGCGGCGGCATTAAGATTGCGCACGCTGACGGTCCAGGTCCAACCCTCTTCGGTGCGTGTGAGCTCTCCGCGACCCCGCGTAAGGCCGCTGACCATGTCGGCCTGGGCTTGCGGGGCAAACGAAAAGGTCGCCATAACGGGCCTGCAATCGGCGAAATCAAACTCAAAGAACAGGCGATCGTTCAGGTTGAAGTCGGCAGGGATGGAGTAGGACTTCGAGGGGCGCCATGCGCGAACGATACGGTCGCAGCGAAACGTCCTAATTTCGTCGGTGGCGTTGTCGAGTCCGCAAAAATACGCCACGCCCTCGTGCTCGAACATGCCGTACACGCAGACGGTGCGTTCTTTTTGCTCTCCGCGCCCGTTTTGATACAAAAAGCGCAGCGCGCAGCGTTCGGCAAAAGCGCTCCACACCGCATCGACGGCAGGCGAGCGACGGGCGGGAGGTTCTTCTGCGGTCGATGCGCCAGTGAGGTAGGCGATCTTGGAGCGTATGTCTGCAAGCGGCGTGGCAAACGCGGCCGAACCGGTCGCAAGGGTCTGGTCGATAGCGTCGAGCAAGATGTCCGCGTCGTCTGCAGTGATGAGGCCACCGGCCGCAAACGTGTGCTCGCGATCGATGGTCCACGCGCTTTCTTCGGTTTCTTGGGCGCCTGCTGCGCGGACTTCTTTGATCGTGATTCCGCGTTCGAGGAGTTTTTCGCGATCGCGGCGAAACTTGCGCTTGTCCGAGTCGATATTGCCCGATCCATAGCCAAGATCGGAATCCAGGACAATTTGCTCTGTGGTCAGTGGCTCGGGAGAGCTGTTAAGGACAAAGAACAGATTGAGGATGCGCTGGGCGGTCTTGTCGAAATCGGGCCCCGGCGCCCCCTTTTTATTCGTTACGGTTGTATCGCTTGCCGTCATAGAATCCTCGCATGGGAAGGTGTTTGATGCCATGATTTTAGTCCGATATGGAGATTAGGCTATATCCTTGTTCGCTCGCGGCGTTAAGATGGCCCGAATTCGGTCGTTTGCGCTCGCTCGGGGTATACTTTCGACTATATACGGTTCTAATGTGCATGCATTGGGCCTATTTGTCGGATTATGGATGTGGAGCGCACATGGCGAACACCCAGAACTATATTAACCACCTGCTGCAGAACACCGGCATTACGCCGGCGTGCAGTGAAGAAGAGCGCCTGGCTGCCGAGGATATCGCTCAGATTTTCCGCAACCACGGCTTTGACCCCGAGGTGCAGGAATTTAATGCTCCCGCGCCCAGCAGATTGGCGTTTGCCGTTACCGGTATTCTGGCGTTTGCCGGCGCCCTGCTGATGGGCATCGGTGGCGGTATCGGCTTGGTCGGCACCTTGCTGGCCATTGTCGGCGCCGTGCTCTACGTGCTCGAACGCACGGGGCATCCCGTGGTTTCGCGCCTGGGAAAGACCGGTGTGAGCCAAAATGTCATCGCCTACCACAAGGCGTCGGGCCCGCTTGCCTCTCCGCGCAATCGCCCGGTTGTCGTTGTCGCGCACTATGACTCCCCGCGCGCCGAACTGCTCGCTCGCGAGCCCTATGCGCCGTACCGAGCGCTGATCGCCAAATTGCTCCCGATTGCCACGATTGCTCCCGCGGCTATTGCCATCCTGCGCATCTTGCCGCTTCCCGGCGCGTTGAAGGTCCTGCTGTGGATTGTCGCGATCCTTGCCTCTCTCGTGGCTCTTGCCAATGCCGCCAATATTATTTCCAATCGTTTTGTTCTTCCCTACACGTCCGGCTCGGTTTGCAACAAGTCGTCTGTTGCCGCCATGTTGGGTGTCATGGATAACGTCGCCCCCTATCAGGGCGAGAACGAGTTCCCTGACGATATTCCGTTCGACACGTATTTTGGCGAGCAGAAGCGTCGCGCCGAGGAGATGGCGCGTGCGGCGGCCGAGTATGCCGCGGCCCAGCAGCAAAACGATTACGGCAACACCATCGAGTACGAAGAGCCTGCCTATACCGAGGATGAGTATGGCCAGCCGGTCGCTCCCGAGGGTGAGCAGGGCGAGGCTTCTGATGAGCAAATCGATGGATTCGAAGGTGCTTCTGCCGACGAGACCCTGATTGGCGTCATCGCACCCGAGCCCCAGGTCCAAGATATTCCGGACGAGGAGCCCGTTGCGGACGAGTCCACTGCCGAGTCGGCAGGCGAGCCTGCCGCGGCTGAGGAGCCCGAGCCCAAGCCCAAGCTTTATCGCAATGCCGCCGGCAACATCCGATTTGGCTCGGATGCCATCCGTGCCCTGGGCATGCTTCCCGAGTCCTGCACGCTCGATTACGAAGAGGGCGAGGAACCGACGTTTGAGCCGGAGCCTGCTCCCGTTGCACAGGAGCCTGCGCCCGCGGCCAATACAGCTGTTGCTCCCGCCGAGCCGGTCACTGCCTCTGTTGCTGCCGCGGAGTCTGACGCAAAGCCCGCGCTCGATTCTGCAGCCGGTCTGGATATCCTGGCGCCTGCCGCTCCGGCACAGGTTGAAGACGAGATCGCCGACGAAGACTACGACGAGTATCCGCAGCGCGTGTCCTATGAGAGCGACACCGATTTCTCGGCCGAGCTTCCCTCGACAACGCCCCATGCCGATATCGCTTCCGCGTTCTCCTCGATTGGTGCCAGCGCTTCTAGCTTCTTTAAGGGCGCCCTCGCGAAGGGCAAGAAGTTCGTCGACGACTTTGAGGAAAAGCGCGCCGCTGCCCGCGAGGCCGCCGAGCGGGAGGCCATCGCCCAGCAGCAGGCCGCCGAGGTCGAGCGCGAGCGTGCGGCACAGGAGTTCGAGCAGAGCGAGGCCGAGCAGCCGGAGCCTGTCGATGTCGCCGACGCCACGACGTCCTTCGAGGCTCCACAGCCGACATCCGCCGACGTTGCCGAGGCTACGACGTCCTTTGAGGCGCAACAGCCGGTCGATGGCACCATGTCATTTGATGCCACGATGACGTTTGAGAAGCAGGGCACCGCAATTGCCGAGCCCCTTCCCATCCCCGATGATGCCCAGGACGCCGCCGATGATTCGGTTGTCGACGAGGCCGATTCCGTTGAGGCCAGCGCGCCCGAGCAAGTCGAGGCTCCTGCTATGGAGCAGGAGTCCCCTGCGGTTGACGGGGCTCCCAAGACGGATGAGTCCAGGCCTTATTCTACGCAGATCTTTACCATGCCCGCGCCGAGCGACCCCGGTGCCACGGTGGCCAACGTCGCTCCCACGCAGGACGAGACAGTTGACTCCCTCATGGCGCAGATTTCGTCTCAGGTGCCTCCGCGCCAGCAAATGAATATCCCCGATCCGGCCTCCGCGCCTGCGCCCTCTTCGTCGCCGCTGGCCTCGGTCCCCGATCCGTCGCTGCCTTCGATGCAACAGGCCAACGTCGCATCCCGCACATCGCTGTTCGATCTTCCCGATCCTTCGGCACAGACAAATGACCCCTTTGCGACGGCGCAGGGCCCCGAGCCCACATCGGCACCGGTCGCGGCCCCCATGCCCATCTCCTCGGGCGCACAGCCGCTCGAGACCATCTCGGCTCCTGCTTCGACGGGCGCCAAGCCGCAGAAACGTGGCCTGGGTGGCTTGTTCGGTCGAAAAAAGAAAAACGAGCAGGACAGCATGAGCGATTGGCTTGGCGTCGAGGATGATTACGACGCCAAGAAGTCTGGTCGCGGTATCGGCTCGTGGGATAACTTCGAGGATGACGATGACGGTTGGAAGGGCGGCGCCACCTCCTCCGATGGTGCTTCTGCCGAGGATATGCTCTCGGCCGTTGCCTCCATGGGTGACGATGAGCTGCTCGGCCACGATATCTGGTTCGTCGCAACGGGCGCGTCCGATTGCGACGGCGCCGGCATGAGGGCTTTTTTGGCCTCGCATCGTGACAAGCTCCGCGGTGTGTTCTTCATCAACCTCGAGTCTATCGGTGCCGGCAGGCTTTCGGTGGTAACGGTCGAGGGCGAGCAGCAGCTGTTTAAGGGCGATCGCCGCATCATGAATCTTGTCAGCAAGGTGTGTAAGTCGTTCCACGTCGATTGCGGCGCGTTCGAGATGCCCTATGCAAAAACCGATGCATCCGCAGCGCTCGAGGCGAGCCGTCGCGCCCTTACGATCGCCGGTGTGGACGGCCCGCGCCTTGCCTGCGCTCGCACCGAGGATGACCTGCCGTACAACGTCAATCCGACCAATATCGCTACGGTGTCCGAGGTCGTGACCGAGGTCATTCGTCGTTCGTAGACAGACCCGCTAAGGAGTCAGCGTGTTTTCGTACATCAAGCGCCATTGGCCCATCTATCTGATTTTGACCCTGATCGCTATCGCATTGGGTTTTGGGGCCGCGTATGTCGTTGGCGTTAAGGGCTCGACGCCCGAGACAACAATGAACGAAGAGGTGGAGCAAGAGCAAAGTTTGGGTGCCGACGGTATTTCCGAGTCCGATCAGGCAGCCATCGATGGCGGTTCGTCATCTGCTGAATAGCCGATTCATCGTTTATGCCCAAGGCGGGCGAGCCGGGAGACTGGCTCGCCCGCTTTTTTATCGTGCTAGCGCTTCTTTGTGGCTGACTTAAGGCGAGCGAACCATAGGGCCGCAGTACCCGAGGTCAGGAGTGCGGTGATGCATGCGGCGACGGTAGCAGATCCCGTTGCCGGCAGGTTCTGAGGCAGGGCGCATCGTTGGATGACGCGGTCCTCATCATGCGCCTCGAGCTTATCGCCACCGCCGTTGCGGCAAAGATCGACGCGCGCACTGTTGGCAAGTGCGGTTTGGGGCGTATAGGACGACGTTGCCTGCATATGCACGACTGCGCCTCGGGCATCTGAGTTAAGGGCCGCCTTGACATCGTCAAGATCGTCGTGTTCGTCTTTAAGGTCATCCCGGGTCCAAGAGCCCGCCTCGCTTCTGGTTGTAAAGTCGGCGGCCACCGCACCGTATTCAAAACGGATGCCCGTGATGACGGCGTCGTCTGTAAGATCAATCTCTTTCGTATCGAGCGTGACGGACTTGTCCGTCGGGATATCTGCTTTCCATAGGTGCCACCCGTCGTAATCGACGAGACGCATATCGTCGCCCAGCAGCTTTGTAACCTCTTCTGTTTCGAGCCAAGGATTGCGATGCCCGTCGTCAAGCGTTGCATTGACCTGCCTGCCCGTATCGCTTGTTCCTGCCGGAGACGTTCGATACCACACGTTGCACAGCCCGTTTAGATCGCCGACCGCAATGGGGGTTTCAACGGCAACGAGTTTCGCTGCACCATCTTTGACGCACTCAAGGTCGTCGGTGATGGTTAACTCGTCGACCCAGGTGCTCGACTCATTTTTGGCGTCGATGGTATAGGAGAAGGCGCCTTGCGTATTGGCCCGTGCTTTGGCTCGGTTTTTTCCGTCGCCGTTGGCAATGAGTTTGCTTACGACTGGCTGTGCAATCTCTTGGCGCTTATCGACGCTTCCCCTGATCTCGATGGGGGTATCCTTCATGGCTACGGTTTGAACTTCTCCCGTGGCCTTTACTTCAAACGTTATCTCTTCGGCGAGGTCGTAGGTACGCGGAGACATCGTTTCGCGTAGGGTGTAGGTGCCGGGCGAAAGGTGCTCAATGTGGTGCGGTTTGCCGGATGAAGTCCAAGAATCGATTTCGTTGCCATTGGAGTCGCAGAGGACAAGCTCGGCGCCTGTCACTTCCTGACCTCCGCACGCGTCGACTTTGGAGACATCGATCTTGGTGTAGTCGTTGGAAACGTCAAGGCGCACTTCGATCACAGGCGTTTGCTGGTCGGCGTACGATAACTTCACAGTATGTGGGGTCGGGTTGAGCAGATAACCTTCGGGCGCTTGTGTCTCGACGACCTCGTAGGTGGCGGTACCGCATCCCAGCGAAAGATGGTCGACTCGCGCATGCCCCCGTTCGTCGGTTGTAACGGTGGCGACGGTTTCGCCATCCAGGGCGACGATGCTGCCGTCGGTTCGCACGATGTCGCCGTCAGCGCGGATGTCAAACGTGGCTCCAGCGAGGGTGTGCCCATCTACGGCATCCGTCTTAATGATTTCGATGCTTCCGGTTGCGGCGTCGTCATAGAACGAGGCGACGGCGACCGGTGTCAGATTCCTGTCGGCGGGAATCGTTATCTCCAGGTCTTCTCCGCGCAGATACGGTTCCTTGGCCGACGCCTCGTGCACGTAGTATGTTCCGGGATTAAGTGATTCAGGCAGCGTGACGGCGCCGGATGTATCGGTTGTGAAGGTATTCATTACATTGTGGGCCGGATACCAACATGTTTGCGAGACGGGCTCGTGATGGCTATCGAGCAGCTGGAACGTAAAGCCGGCAAGTGGTACGGTGCCGCCGGTCTGAGCATCACGCTTTACGATTTGAAGGTGTGTCGATAGGGCATGGTTGTCAACGATGTACTGAAGCTCGGCGCCGTCTGCGGTCTGCTCTGCTGTGATGGTCCATTCCTCTGCTTGCTTAAATCCTTCAGGGACCGTTTCTGCAACCTCGCGAACGGTGTAGCCCGCGCGGTCGTAGGGAATGGCACCGTGAGCGCCGGCGGGTCGCTTGCCTGCGCCAAACCATGCTTCGGGCTGGTCTTTGGTGGAGGCAAAGCCATAAACGTTTGTGGTCAACGTGCCGACGACTTGTTGGGAGCTATTGCTGACAACTTCAAAGACGACGCCTTTCGCCGGCTGCTCTAGGCCGGACTCATTGTTATCGCCATGATCCTTAAACTTCGAGATTTCAAGGTCAAAGGCGATGGGGATGTTGGGAATACGGCTTTCGAGCTCAACGATACCCGTATCTCCGAGTTGCTCGGCACCGACGGTGTAGCTCCAGCTGTCGTTTGAAATCAGGTAGCCCTCGGGCGCTTTCGATTCGTAGATGGTAAAGGTGCCCAGAGGAACGTCATTGAGGATCGCCCGTCCGTTTTCGTCAGTCGTAAGGGTGCGAGTCCAGCCGGGAGTTGATTGCGAGACGCAGGTGAATTCAGCGCCCGCAAGCGACGCTCCAACCTGGGCGCCGGCATCCGTGGCGGCATCGATTTTTGCAATACGCAAGGTGATGGTGCCGGGCTGCTCGTTAATAGTGACATGTTCGCCGCTGTTTTGTGTGGTGAAGGCTATTCGGTCGCTTCGAGGGATATAGCCTGCCGGGGCTTTGGTTTCGACCAGGTAATATGCCGTATTGGGCAAAAGTGTTGCTTGTGCACGCCCGTTTTCGTCCATCTGGATAGTGCCGACACGTGCATCGCCCGCACTTTCAAAGATATCGAAGGTTGCGCCACCGAGTCTGTAGGTGTCGTTGCCGGCGGTGATGCCAGCCTGGGACGATTGTTTTTGGAACGATACGGAGACGGCGGGCAGAACATAGAGCATGTCCTGGTGTCGACCCTCGCCCGAGACCGGGCCGTGATAACGCCTGGCTCGATGTGGGGCTGCCTTAATAGATCCGGACTTAGCGCTCTCGTAGAGCCAACGTGCAGCCGCTACGGCCTCGGCGTTTTCGTAAAACCTACCGCTCCTGGCAACTCCCTTGCTATTTGTATACGAATAGGTGCCGTCGGGGCGCGTGGTTCCCTTGAGCATCCACACGGCAATCTGGGTGGCGGCACGGGCGAGATCGGGCGACAGGTTGTGGCCCCCAAAGGATGTGCTGGAGGGGTATCCGTGACAGACGATGGCGGCAAATTCGTCATCGAGCCATGTCCAGCCCTGGTTGTATGTGCGCCATGGCCCTCCCGGCTTGCTGGGGCCGGGGCAGTCTTGATTCATGCAGTACGAAATCGAAGTGTCCTGTGCCTCATATTTACCGACGCCGAAGGGGCCGCAGCCGTCGCTTATAGTGCGGAAATTAAGGGCGTCGTTCCCGTCGACGGCGAGTGCGGCCCCTGGGGCCAGGCAGCCGATCAGAAAAAAGAGGAGCAGGAGCAGCGGACCTGTTGCGATTGCGCTGTGGACAGAGTGCGTGGGTGCGTTGGACATGGCTGCTCCTTATCCCTCGTGCGCCGCACGGGGAGGCCGCGGCGCTTGGGATGAGGCTACTGCCATGGTTCATGCGGGTAAGTACCGGAAGCTGACCAAAAGCTTGCCCGATTTCTGACAAATCGAGCTCAAATACAATAATCAGATAAAAGCGCAGGTAGAAGATGGTAAGAAAAGAAAGACAAAGGTCCTCATCTCCACAATTGGCGCGGTTTTCAAACGATTCTCCACAGCTAAAACAAGCATCGACACCCTTGTATCAAACAAGACAACCGCGTTATACTAGCCAACACACAAGCGGGCATCGCCAAGTGGTAAGGCATCAGCTTCCCAAGCTGACACTCGCGGGTTCGAATCCCGTTGCCCGCTCCAGTAAAAAGCACAAGCACGGCAGCGTTACGTTGCCGTGCTTTTTACTACCAAGTGCCGGGATTCGAACCCGCCAGGGTGCGAGCGTAAAGCAAACGCGAAGCGTTTGTAGCGAGCAGGCGAAGGCGCCGGCAGGCGCCTGAAGCCGGTGCGTATTTGCAAAGCAAATACGCGGACGTCCCGTTGCCCGCTCCATCAGCCAAGGGGGATGCTGGGACACTCGGCTCGATCTGGTCTCCTTCGGCGGTTTCGTGAACCGGGGCATGCCGACCGCAGCCGGTGCGTATTTGCAAAGCAAATACGCGGACGTCCCCATGGCCGCTCCTGTTTCAAAATGTTAGGTTAATGCCCGTTATCGTTACTTGCGCCCGCGCACGGTACAATGGTTGGGTTACGACCAACGTGCCAATAACCAAAAAGGAGCCGCTATGATCGATCGCTATACCCGCCCGGAGATGGGACATATCTTCTCCCTCGAGAACAAGTATGCCATTTGGCAGGAGATTGAGGTCCTGGCCTGCGAGGCTCAGGCGGAGCTCGGCAAGATCGGTATTTCCAAAGAAGAGGCCCAGTGGATTCGCGACCACGCCAACTTTGAGAAGGCGAAGGTTGACGAGATCGAGGAGGTCACGCGCCACGATGTCATCGCCTTCCTGACCAACATGAAGGAACATATCGACGCCGATGTTCCCGAGGGCGAGCCCAAGCCTAGCCGCTGGGTTCACTACGGTATGACCAGCTCTGACCTGGGTGATACGGCTCTGTGCTATCAGCTTACTCAGGCGTGTGACCTGATTATCGAGGACGTTAAGAAGCTCGGCGTGATCTGCAAGCGTCGTGCCTTCGAGGAGCGCAATACGCTCTGCGCCGGCCGCACCCATGGCATCCATGCCGAGCCGATGACCTTCGGTATGAAGTTTGGCTCCTGGGCATGGGAGCTCAAGCGCGATCTCGATCGTCTTGAGGATGCTCGCAGGAACGTTGCCTTCGGTGCCATCTCCGGTGCCGTCGGCACCTACAGCTCCATCGAGCCGTTCGTCGAGGAGTACGTCTGCGAGCACCTGGGCCTGGTCCACGATCCGCTGTCCACGCAGGTCATCAGTCGCGATCACCACGCCTACCTTGCCGGCGTGCTTGCCACTACAGCGGCCACCTGCGAGCGCATCGCGACCGAGGTCCGCAACCTGCAGAAGACCGATACGCTCGAGGCCGAGGAGCCCTTCCGCAAGGGCCAAAAGGGCAGCTCCGCCATGCCGCACAAGCGCAACCCCATCACCATGGAGAAGGTCTGCGGCCTGTCGCGCGTCGTGAAGTCCAACGCTCAGGTCGCCTTTGACAACGTTGCCCTGTGGCACGAGCGCGACATTTCGCACTCTTCCGCCGAGCGCGTCGCCCAGGCCGATAGCTTCATCGCACTCGACCATATGTTCCAGTGCCTCATTCGCGTTATCGACGGCCTGCAGCTGTATCCGGCCCGCATGATGGCCAATCTCAACAAGACCCGCGGCCTCATCTTCTCCTCCAAGGTCCTGCTGGCCCTCGTCGATACGGGCATCACCCGCGAGGACGCCTACGCTATCGTGCAGGAAAACGCCATGGCCACCTGGCACGAGGTGCAGGATTGTGTCTCCGGCCCCACCTTTAAGGAGCGTCTCGAGGCCGATCCGCGCTGCACCGTTAGCCAGGAAAAACTCGACGAGATCTTTGATCCGTGGGACTTCCTCACCCGCATCGACACGGTCTTCGACCGCCTGGAGCAGCTGAGCTTCGAGTAGGGTTAACCTAATTCGACCGCTTGCGGATGCATTTCAACCTTTGGCGCCTTGCCCATCTTGGGTGAGGCGCTTTTTTATCGCCGCATCAGCCCCGGGTATAAAATGAAATCCGACTGCTGTTTCGATGAAGGGAGGCGTGTGCCCGGACGTATCAAGCGAGCCGCCATCGTCTCGTTTACGCTCATACTTCTTGTTGCCGTCTGTGTGGGCGCCCTGACGTATATCGTTCGAAGCAGTTCTTCCTCCCCGAATGAAGCCGACAAAGACCTCCCGGTACTCAAAATCGGCGTTACGGATAACGACCCCTATGTGTATGTCGATACCACGGGCGATTACGCCGGTATCGATATCGGCATCGCCCGCGAGGCCTGCAAGCGCGCGGGGATCAAGCCGCAATTTATCGACATTTCTTGGAATGACCGTGACCGCCTACTCAAAAACGGCGATATCGATTGCCTGTGGTGCGACTATTCTCCCTGTTATCGCGAGGATAAGTATTACTGGACTGAGCCGTATTTGACCCTGACGGTTTCGGTCGCCGCCAAGAAAACGAGTGGCATCAATTCCTCGGCGCATCTCGATGGAAGCAAGACCATTGCGGTGATTGCGGGCTCGGTGAGCGAACGCCGATTGCTCGCAGGGGATCTGGATATCTCGCCGGACGTGCAAATCAAATCGTATGGTTCTGCCGAACTCTGCAAAGCCGCCCTCGCCAAAGGGTATGTCGACTGTTGGATGGCGGACGTTCAGTCGCTTGATCGACTCGTTGCCCAGTATCCTGGCGTTTATCGTGTGTTCGCCGGCAACGTTATGACGGTTGACCTGGGCGTCGCGTTTGATGATAGCTATGAGGGGGAGTACGTCAAAAACCTCGATACCGCACTGTCCGACATGGATCGAGACGGCACGATAGAGCACATTGTGGACAATTACAAAGCAGGAGCGACGACAGGCGGGCAAGGAGCGGAATCATGACAAATGACGAGCGCCGCTTTCGCCGAAAGAGTTTAGCCGCAGTGGGCATCGGCATCGTGGCCAGCGTTGCCCTACTGAGTCTGCTCTATATGGTTGGCACGCATCGCTGCCTTGATAAAACGCTTGGGTTCGGCCAGGAAACCATGGTGTTTTTAAAAAATGCCTGCGAAAAATATGACCGATATGAACAGGGAAGAAAAACCGAGGCGACGCACAATTTGGATGCGGCGCTCGAGTCGTTTGCGACGTTCTTGCCGCCTGATCGATTTGAAGTCAACGACGATCTGGTCGAGGAATATGTCCATACCGAGAGCCTTTCGGGAATGTTGGTCATGGACGCCGATGGTCATATGGTCGCCCATTACGATATCGACGGCCGCGATCCACTCATGCTGTGGCGAGAGGAGCTGGCCTGTTCGTCGATCGCATCGATGTATCGAGGGTCCAAAGTTTCCTACTCGACCGCTGTCGAGCGCCGCGGTGTCGACTTTGCCGTGAGTGCCGTTCCATACGGTGATGGGGTGGCGTTGGGGTATCGATCCCTTGCGGCTGAGCCCGCCGATGACTATTCATACACGATCGCCGACGTCCTTGTGAACAACACGTTCCATCAGAGTCCAACGGTGCTTGTGATGCGCGATGCGCAAATCGTTTCTTCAAACGATTCGACCGTCGATATAACCCTTGCCCGGCTTCTCGCCGATAGCGGAATTGACTGGAAAGACGAGGGCGTAACACGTATCGAATATCGGGGGACCACCTTATATGCCGTGCGTGCGGCATATAAGGGCTACCGCCTGTTTGCGCTATATCCCAAATCTGAGGTCATGTCTGACAGGATTTCATTTGTCGCCGTCGGCGTCTTGGTGTGCCTTGCGTTTTGGGTCGTGGTACTGTTGGCTCGAAATATCGCTGACCACCGCAATTTGGTCGAAAAGGATAAACAGCTCGGCATTATCAATGCCATAAGCGCCATCTACGATTCGACCTTCCTTTTGCATCTTGACACCCTCGAGATCGAGGGAATCAATATGTCGCCGGCGATAGCGAAGATGTTTGCCGAGCATAGCGAGGCATATGACTTTATGGACACGGTCTGCCGGGATATCGTGAGCCCCGAAAGCCGCGAAGCGGTTGTGGGGCTCGTAGATATAAGTACGCTTCGTGAACGCATGGAGGGCGTACCGTACTTGGCTGCCGAGGTGCGAGATTGTCGAGGCACTTGGTACTCGCTACAGGTTGTCCCCCAGCATCGCGATGAGCAAGGCCGCCTGGATTCGGTCGTCGTGGCGACGCACAACATATCGATGGTCAAGCATGCCGAGGAGCTGTCATACCAAGATAAACTGACGGGGCTTCGCAACCGCAACTATCTGGAATCGCGTGGAGATAGCCTGGTAAACGAGGACTTGCCAGTGAGCGTGATTATGGTGGACTGTAATTATCTCAAGCGGACCAACGACATTTATGGTCACGAGATGGGGGATGAACTGCTGCGACGGACGGCGTCCGTGCTGCGGCGGGTGGCTGGTGCGGATTACCTGCCGATGCGCGTTGGCGGCGACGAGTTTTTGCTGGTTTGCCCCCATACTGACAACGAGTCTGCGCTCGGGCTGGAACAGGATCTTCGTCTCGGTCTTGCCGCGGTAAGCGATGAGACCCTGACGGTCAGCGCATCGATTGGCGTGGCGACCGTCGAGACGGCTGGAAATACGCTGGCCGATGTATATCGCGTCGCCGACCACAATATGTATCGGGAGAAGCGCATGGTCCACGTACAGGGTGCGGACTGCTAATCTTGCCCCCGCCAGTCCAAGCATCGTAGGATGTTGAATCGGTGCTTGCGATAATAAGTCGGTCCAGGTGGGGATAATAGACGTCTGAAATTTCTTTCTGAGAGGGGATCTCAATGATTAGTTTTGACTACAAGCCTCAGGGTGTATGCTCTCGCAATATTCACCTCAATCTCTCTGACGATGGCAGCAAGGTGCTGGGCGTCGAGTTTACCGGCGGCTGCGATGGCAACCTCAAGGCCATCTCCAGGCTGGTCGAAGGCGCTCCCGCCGATCGCGTAATCGAGGTTCTCGCCGGTAATACCTGCGGTATGAAAAAGACCTCTTGCGCCGATCAGCTTACGCGCGCTATCGAGGCCGCTCGCGCAGAGATCGCCTAATGAGCATCGCTGATCGCTTTAAGAATGGAATAACGCGTCGAGGTTTTGTGCTGGGTGGCGCCGCTACCGGTGCTGCTGCCGTACTGGCCGGTTGCTCGAAAAAAACGGGCACGAGTGATGACGCCGCTGGCGAGCCGCAGGTTATCAAGGACGATTCGAAGATTGTCTCGATCACTGATGAGTACGAGGCTGTCGATATCGATCTTGAGCCCGCAGCCTCGTGGACGCTGCCGCTGGGCACGCTGCTGTACTACTGCGATGGCGACTACGCTGCCGCGATGATGGCGCCTGCTTCTGCCCTGCATGCCAATACGCTTGGTGTGCTCAACCTGGGCGATGGCTCGCTTACCACACTTATCGAGGATCCCATTGAGGGAACCGGTTATGCGTTTTACGACGTTCGCGCGGGTGATGGCGTGTTCGCGTGGGTCGAAATGAACTTTGCCAATGCGTCCTGGAAACTCTATGCGCAAAACCTTGCAGGCTCCTCCCTTACCGGCAACGCTGTCGAGCTCGACCGCGGTGGCGAAAACTACGATCCGCCGCTCTTCACAGCGTATGGGTCGTCGGTCATCTGGTATAAGATGCCTTCGTCCGGCGGCACCAAGACGAGTAACGATTCGTACTGCTACCGTCAGTCGCCCAGCGAGTCCAAGCCTGAGGTTATTTGGAAGTCGACGGGCCGCTTCGCATCCGCCCCGCGTGTGAGCGACGGCATCCTGACCATCTCGCCCCGCGTGCACAATGATGAGGGCGTCTATTACGGTATGACGGCGATCGACCTGACTGACGGCAACAACACGAAGCGAGCTCAGCTGGTGCTTCCTTCGTCGGTTTCGCCTTTCGAGGCCGTGTATATGGGCGACACCTTCGTGTTCTCCATTGAGGCGACGTATAGCGGTGTGGGTAGCCTGGGCAATATGGGCACCTATATCGGTAACGAGGGCGGGCCGTATCTCTTCCTTTCGCGTGAGCCGCTCGCGTGCGCTGCGGGAAGGAAAAACAAATACCTGGTTAAGGTTCAGGCGTCGCATTTTTTGATTGACACTTCGGCTAAGACCTACGGCTCGCTTCTGTCACCCGACCGAGCTTTGGAGTATGGCGATTATCCTGCTACGGCGGGTAAATCGAACTCGTTCTTAACGTACGCAACGGTGCGTAACAGCCAGGGAATTCCCGAGACGGTTACCGCTCGCTTGTTCTCTCTTTAGTCTCCGAGGGGTTAAAAAGGGCTCGACAGGGGAATAAGCGCGTTGTGACTATGAGTACCGCCCGCCGAGCTATCGCACCCATGCGATACCCGGTGGGCTCAGGTGCGTTAAAATGAGCTTGTTCTTAGCTAATTGAGACAGGGGGGCCGTGTTATGGCTTCAGATGCAAAAAAGATTCTGCTGGTCGAGGATGAGAAGGCAATCCGTGACGCTGTCGCTGCCTATCTCGAGCGCGAGGGCTATTGGGTTGTGGGCGTGGGCGACGGCCAGTCCGCTATCGAGGAGTTCGAGAAGCATCAGTTCGACCTGGTCGTGCTCGACCTCATGCTCCCCAAGATTCCCGGCGAGCGCGTTTGCCGCACCATTCGCGACACCTCGGATGTCCCCATCATTATGCTGACGGCCAAGGGCGAGATCGAGGACCGTATTATCGGCCTCGAGCTCGGTGCCGACGACTATCTGATCAAGCCGTTCTCGCCGCGCGAGCTTGTCGCGCGCGTGCGCGCCTTGTTCCGCCGTGCCCACCAGGCCGATGAGCCGGCCGTCGAGGTGCTCGACTTTGGCGATCTGGTCATTGACATCTCGGGCCACAAGATTTTGGTCGAGGGCAAGGAAGTTGACCTGACGGCTTCCGAGTTCAAGCTGCTCACCACGCTTGCCCGTCACCCCGGCCGCGTCTACAACCGCATGGAGCTGGTCGAGAAGGTGCTCGGCTACGACTTTGAGGGTTACGAGCGCACTATCGACAGCCACGTGAAGAACCTTCGCGCCAAGCTGGGCGACGACCCCAAGAAGCCCAAGTGGCTCTACACCGTCCACGGTGTCGGCTACCGCTTCGAGGCTCCGACCAAGACCGATAAGTCGGACGAGAAATAAAGGAAATCACATATGACACCTGCGCGCTTTGAAATCGGGCAAAAGCATAAGCAGGAGAACGAGGCGGGTTCCAAGGCTAGTTGGAACACGCCTCGTTCCGATTCACGGCCAACGATGAGCTATCCCTCGCGCATGGCCCTGGCTTTTGCCCTGACATCGCTCATGACGGTATTGGTGTTGGTGGGCGTAGTCTCCGTTGTATGGGGCACGGTTTTTACGGATTACACGCGCTCCAATATTGTCGAAATCGCCAATTCCGCTGCCGAAAAGTTGGCAACGTTAAATGAGGAAAACGGTTCTTGGACCGCGGGGGAGCTGCGTACGGTCGCGACATCGAGCTTGGTGTCCGACGATCTTGGTATGCAGGTCGTCAATAAAAAGGGCGTCATCGTCTACGACGACTCGTGGCCCTCGGCAAGCGCCACTGCCGATGTACGCGAAAATCAGGCGACGACCGACGATGCGAGCGGAAAGAGGGCATCGCACAGCCCAGTCTCGTCTGCTCCCACCGATTCCAATAGTGTTGCCAACGTTGAGATCGTGACGTCCTCCGGCGAGCACGTGGGTCAGGTCAAATTGTGGGCGGTTGGCTCCGATGCTCTGCTCACCAGGGCAGACTCGGCATTCAGAGAGAAGACCTTTAACGCCATGGCCCTTGCCGCGGTTGTGGCCGTCTGCATCTCGGTCGTTATCGGAGCGCTTGTGTCGCGCATGCTTACCAAGCCGATTCATCGAATTACGAGCACGGCCAAGCAAATTCGCGACGGCGATCTGTCCGCTCGTACGGGCTTGCGCGGCGATGATGAGATCGATCAGCTGGGCGAGACCTTCGACGAGATGGCCACCTCACTCGAAAAGGATATGAAGCACGAGAAGCGCCTGACCTCTGATGTTGCCCACGAGCTGCGCACGCCGCTCATGGCCATGCTTGCGACGGTCGAGGCCATGCAAGACGGTGTGTATCCCACCGACGATGAGCATCTGGAGACGGTCGCTTCCGAGACGCGTCGTCTGGCCCGTCTGGTGCAGCAGATGCTCGACCTGTCGCGCATGGAAAACAGTACCGCGCCGCTCAACCTGGAGCCGGTGGATATGGTGCCGTTTGTGCGCTCGATTGTGAATGGCCAGGAGCGCCTGTTTGCCGACCGTGACCTGCGTTTGCGCTTTGCAGATGAGACGCAGGGCCATGATGACGTTGTCGAGGCAGATCCCGACATGATCACGCAATGCGTTATCAACCTCATGAGCAACGCCATGCGTTACACCCCCGAGGGGGGTTGGGTCGTGGTGTCGGTGCTCAGCGACCGCAAGCACGTCGATATCGCGGTTTCGGATACGGGCATCGGTATCGCCAAGGATGATTTGTCGCGCATCTTCGGTCGTTTTTGGCGTGCCGACGCCAGTCGCGCCCGCGAGGCGGGTGGCCTGGGCGTGGGCCTCGCCGTGACCAAGCAGATTGTCGAACGTCATCACGGCTACATATCCGTGGAGTCGGAGCTTGGAAAGGGTACGACTTTTACGATTCATCTGCCTCGCGAGCACACGGCGGACGCGGCATCTACTACAATGGAGCACTAGCTTTTCGCTATTCGGTGAAGGAGGGGTTTCGTCCCTGCCGCTCCGAGTTTGCGAAAACGTGCGGGAAAGAACCCGCATTACTGTCGTATTTTGGTAAGGAGTGACTCACGTGACAACGATGGAGCGTCGTCCGGATTCCCGTGGCAAGGTTCGTGATATCTACGATGCCGGTGAAAACCTGCTGATGGTCGCCACCGACCGCATTTCTGCGTTCGACTTTATTCTCCCCGACGAGATTCCGTTTAAGGGAGAGGTGCTCAACCGCATCTCGGCATTCTGGTTCGATAAGTTTGCCGACATCGTTCCCAACCACCTCGTCTCCATCGACCCGGCGGATTTCCCCGAGGAGTTTGCCGAGTATCGTGACTACCTCGCAGGCCGCGCCATGCTGGTCAAGAAGGCCCAGACGATTCCTGTCGAGTGCATCGTCCGCGGTTATCTGACCGGTTCGGGCAAGAAGACCTATGACGAGAACGGCACCGTCTGCGGCATTCAGCTGCCCGAGGGTCTGACCGAGGCCTCCAAGCTCCCCAAGCCGCTGTTCACGCCGTCCACGAAGGCCGAGATCGGCGACCACGACGAGAACATTTCGTTCGAGCGTTGCTGCGAGATCGTGGGTGAGGACATCGCCACGCAGATTCGCGACCTGTCCCTCAAGATCTACAAGGCCGCTGCCGAGTACGCCGCGACCCGTGGCATCATCATCGCCGATACCAAGTTCGAGTTTGGTGTCATCGATGGCAAGGTCACGCTGATCGACGAGTGTCTCACGCCCGACTCCAGCCGTTTCTGGCCTGCTGCCAGCTACGAGGAGGGCAAGATTCAGCCTAGCTACGACAAACAATTCGTCCGCAATTGGCTCAAAGCCAACTGGGATATGACGGGGGAGACCCCTCACCTGCCCGCCGAGGTCATCGATGGCACGTCCGAGCGCTATCGCGAGGCCTTCCAGATCATCACGGGCTCCCAGTTCACAAGCATGAAGGAGAACGCATAAGTGAGTACCCGTAGCGCCACGAACAAGCGTACGCAATCCCACGAAGTTACCGGGGTTGCGCGCAAGTCCGCCGCATCTGCTAAACCCGCCCGCCAGGCAGCGAGCTCCGTTCGCGTCGTGCCGGCTTCGTCTAAGGCACGCCGCAAAGAGCTCGAGAAGGGTGAAAACCTGGAAGGTCTTTCCAAGGAGGAGAAGCGCGCCCGCAAGGCGAAGCAGCGTGCTCGTGAGGATCGTATCTACACGGTGTCGAATATCCTCCTCAAGCAGGATGAGGACTACACCAAGCGCCGTCGTATCTGGTGGGCCGTGCTCGCCATCGGCATGGTACTCGTCGTGGCAATTTGGGCTTCGCTCTACTTCGCTCCCGGCGGTACGGTGTCCAGTCCCGTCCAGATGGTCGGCATCGTTTTGTCCTATGTCATCATTCTGGGTGATTTTATCTACGACTTCGTTCGTATTCGTCCCCTGCGCAACATGTACCGCGCGCAGGCCGAGGGCATGTCCGAGAACAAGCTCAACGCTCTTATCGAGCGCTCGGCTGCCGAGGAGGACAAGAAGGACTCCAAGAAGAAGTAGCGTTTGTATCCATACATATCGCTAAGATATAAGGCGCGTCGTTTTTGCGGCGCGCCTTTTTACTGTTCTATAGATAGATGGAGTGGCACATGATTCGAGCTGCCCTGACGGTCGAAGAGGCTCTGGAGGGCATGAAGGCCCTGGAGCCCAAGATTAAAAACTACGCGCGCCTGGTCGTCTGCAAGGGCGTAAACGTCAAACCCGGCCAGGAGGTTGTCGTTCAGTCTCCGGTCGAGTGCGCGCCTTTTGCCCGCGTGGCGGTTGCGGAGGCTTATGCCGCCGGCGCTGGCCACGTGACGGTCATTTGGGCCGATGATGCCGTGACGAGGCTCACGTACGAGTATGTCGATAAAAGCTATTTTGAGCAGACGCCCGAGTGGAAGCGCCTGCAGCTGGATTCCCTGGCCCAGGATGGTGCCTGCTTTATCTTTATCGAGGGTGCGGATCCTGCGGCTCTCAAGGGTATCGATCCCGCCAAGCCCGCTGCAGCTTCTAAGGCAAGGAACACGCAGTGCAAGGTCTTCCGCCGTGGACTGGACTACAACATCAACCCGTGGTGTATCGCCGGCGCTCCGGTCGTGGCTTGGGCGCGCGAGGTGTTCCCGGGAGACGCCGATGAGGTTGCAATCTATAAGCTGTGGAATGCGATTCTGCACACCGCTCGTGCCGATGGCCAGGACCCGGAGAGCGACTGGGAGCTTCATGACGCGGCGTTCGAAAAGAACTTGCGCTTCCTGAACGACAATCGTTTTGACCGCCTGCATTACACCTCGGCAAATGGAACCGATCTGACGATTGGTATGACGAAGGGTCACGTGTGGGCCGGCGGCAAGGGTAAGACGCCCGATGGGCACCCCTTCTTCCCCAACATTCCCACCGAGGAAGTCTTCACCTCGCCTGATCGTATGCGTGCCGACGGTATCGTGTATTCGGCTATGCCGCTCATTCACCACGGTAACAAGGTTGACGATTTTTGGATTAAGTTCGAGGCCGGTCGCGTAGTGGAGTACGATGCCCGCGTGGGCAAGGCGACGCTTGCGAGCATTATCGACACCGATGAAGGTGCCGCTCATCTGGGCGAGGTCGCGCTCATTTCCAAGAACACTCCGATCCGCGAAAGCGGCGTTCTGTTCTATGACACGCTCTATGACGAGAACGCTAGCTGCCATCTCGCGCTAGGTGTCGGTTTCCCCGAATGCATCGAGGGTGGGTACGACATGTCCAAGGAAGAGCTCCTGGAGCATGGCGTTAACGTTTCGAGCACGCACGTCGATTTTATGATCGGCACGGACGACATCGATATTACGGGCATTACGCCTGATGGACGTGAAGTTGTGATTTTCCAGAACGGCCAATGGAGTTGGGAATAGTCCCAGACCGTGGTACAATGCCACCCGCGGGCCGTTAGCTCAGCTGGCAGAGCAGGGGACTTTTAATCCCAAGGTCCAGGGTTCGAACCCCTGACGGCCCACCATAGAATAGAAAAGCGATCGACTCCGGTTGGTCGCTTTTTTGTTGCGAAGGCATGGGTTCGACCCGTTTCTCTTTATATATAAGAACGCTTGGCGAACAAAACCTGCCTTTTACCGACGGGAAACAAATAGCTGATGCTTTTGGAGTAAAGTGGCGCTCCAGAGATGACCGATGCCTTAACACCTATAAACCAGCTGGTCATCGCCAATATCAGAAGCTGCTGCTTCGAATATGGCCTCAGTGAAGTAACTGAGGGTTCTATTCATTTGTGAACAAAATATGGAGTGCGCGATTCCCGCCCACGGGGCCCCTCCGGTCTGGCAATATATCTCCTTGCCGCGCGGCCCGGTGGAACCGGATGAGC
>JAHAAK010000019.1 GCA_018376905.1 Collinsella sp.
GGTCTTCGGCGTTCATGCTGCCCCCATCATCGCGGTCTATGGGGTCAACGATATGGCACCGTGGGGACACATGTATGTCAATCCTGGTCTAACAGAGCCAAAGAAATACCATGCTCGGCTCGATGCTAATCGAGGCTGGCCTTTTCATGATTCTTCCGTGGTTCGCTTCAAATCCGCTGTGTTTGTTTGGCCTTAGCATGGTGCTTTGTTTTCTCCCAGAAGTGGTGTACATCACTTCGGAAAACTTAATCCAAGACGGGATAGCGGACGATCTCCGCGCGACGATCCTTTCCGTCGCGTCTCTGGTAAGGGCCCTCTTTTCCGCATTGTTTTTCTCCATATTTGGACATGTGTTGAGGTTATATCCCATTCAGATAGCGCTCGGTATTATTGGTGCAATCGCGATAGCAATTACCGCCGTTGTTTCATTGAAAATGGTAGGAATGCAGGTCTCCAAGAATTGATATATCGATTGACGAGCTATCCGAAGCGCCGGGCCTTCTTGATGGACATGACTATTCGTCACAAATCATTCCGCGCATCGCCGGGGTTCCAGTAATGCTCGATATATCTGGATGCCCTCATTCCCCTTTTTGAAGGCCCCAAAAAGACCGCCCGTGTTGGTTTGGCTAGGTTCGGGTGCTGTCCGTGCCGTGGGGTAAAATCGTTCAGTCAGAACACGAACCCGCATCGGAGCTCATCACATGGCATTCGTCCATCTGCACAATCACACTGTTTTCTCTATGCTCGACGGCGCAACCCGTATCCAGGATATGGTCAACCGTGCCGTTGAGCTGGGCATGCCCGCCGTCGCCATTACCGACCATGGCTACATGTACGGCGTGCCCGACCTGGCGCTGGCCTGCGACGCCGTCAACCACAACACGCCCGAGTACAAAACCTGGAGTCACGACAAGGCCTTCTTAGAAAAGGACCGCCGCGACGAGCTGGTGGAGCCCGATCCCGAGGAAAACCCCCGCGAGCATGCCCAGTATGTGAAGGACATGGCCATGTGGGACGAGAAGGGCAACATCGACGAGCTCAAGCCGCCCCTGGTCATCAAGCCCATCTTTGGGTGCGAGGTCTACTTTACGCCGGACGAGACGCTCGCCCGCGACCATAAGCCCGAGCTCTACCACATGATCCTTCTGGCCAAGGACCAGGAGGGCTACGTCAACCTGATGCAGACGGTCTCCGAGGCCGCCGTGCAGGGCTTTTACTACAAGCCGCGCGTGACGCTCGACAACCTGCGCCGTCATGCCAAGGGCATGATCTGCACCAGCGCCTGTATCGCGGGCATTATTCCCAAGTACATCGACCGCGGTGACATGGAAGGCGCCATTAAATGGGCCGAGACCTTCCGCGATACCTTCGACCCCGGCGACTTTTATATCGAGATTCAGGAACACGGCATTACCACCGATAACGGCCTGACCGACGAGCAGATGGACCGCACGCTCATCGATATCGCCAAGCAGGTGGGTGTCAAGGTCATCGCCACCAACGACTTCCATTACCTGCGCCGCGAGGACGCCCCCGTGCAGGACGTCATCATGTGCATCGGCATGAACGCCAAAGTCGACGACCCCAACCGCATGCGCATGACCGGCTCGGAGTTTTACATGAAGACCGAGGAGGAGATGCGGGCGATGTTCCCGTATTGCCCCGAGGCCTGCGACAACACGCTCGAGATTGCCGACAAGTGCTACGTGGAGCTCGACTGGGACTCCATCATCCTGCCGCGCTTCCCGTTGCTCGATCCCGGCGAGACGCACGAGAGCCAGTTCCGCCGCGAGTGCGAGAAGGGCCTGCGCCAGCACTACGGTGACGACTGGGCCACGCGCGAGATCGGCGGAGTCAACATCAAAGAGCGCTTTGAGTACGAATACAAGGTCATCTGCGACAAGGGCTTTGCCGCCTACTTCTTGATCGTTGCCGAGTACGTGCAATGGGCCAAGGACAACGGCATCGGCGTCGGCCCCGGCCGTGGTTCTGCCGCCGGCGCTATCGTCGCCTACGCCATGAACATCACCGCGTTCGACCCGCTCGAGAACGGCCTGATGTTCGAGAGGTTCCTGTCCCCGCAGCGTACCGAGATGCCCGATATCGATATGGACTTCGACGATGAGCGGCGCCTCGAGGTCGTGGAGCACGTTCGCCAGCTCTACGGTCCCGAGAAGGTCACCCACGTCATCACCTACTCGACCATTAAGGCCAAGCAGGCCATTAACGACGCCGCGCGCGTCCTAGACTACCCGGTCTACATGGGCCAGCGCCTGTCCAAGATGGTCTCGAGCGACCCCAAGGTCAAGCTCAAGCAGGTGCTCGACAAACAACCCGGCAAAGAAGATCTGTTTAACCCCGATTTTGCCGAGGCCTATAAAAAGGACGACGACGCCCGCCGCATCATCGACACGGCGCTCTCGATTGAGGGCCTCACCCGTGGCGAGGGCGTGCACGCGTGTGCCGTTCTGATCTGCCGCGACCCCGTCAACGAGCACGTGCCCACCAAGCTCGACACCAAGGGCGGCGTCGAGATTACCCAGTACGAGGGCCATACCGTCGCCGACATGGGCCTGCTCAAGATGGACTTCCTGGGCCTGCGCACGCTGACGGTTATCTCCAAGGCAAAGGCCAACATCAAAAAGAACTTCGGCATCGACATCAAAGAGGAAGAGATTCCCTTTGACGATCCCGAGATCTTTAAGCTCATGGGCTCCGGCCACACCGCCGGCGTCTTCCAGGTCGAGTCCGCCGGCATGACGGCCACGATCAAGAACATGAAGCCCACCGAGTACAAGCACGTCGTGGCATTGATCGCCCTATACCGCCCGGGCCCGCTGGGCGCCGGCATGGTTTCGTCCTACATCAACCGTATGAACGGCAAGGAGCCGGCCGTCTCCTACGACGACCGTCTGGACGACATCCTGGGCGAAACCTACGGCACCATGGTCTACCAGGAGCAGGTTATGCTCATCTCCGTCGAGATGTGCGGCTTCTCCAAGGGCGAATCGGACTCGCGTATCCGTAAGCCCGTGGCTAAGAAAAAGATCAAGCTGCTCACGTCGACGGTGCTGCACTGGGAGGATGGCTCGGACGAGACCACCTACGACCACTGGATGAACGGTGCTATCAAGAACAACTACACGCGCGAGGTCGCCCAGAAGATTTGGGACGATGTTCTCGAGTTCGCATCTTACGCCTTTAACAAGTCGCACTCCGCCGGCTACGCCATCCTGGTTATGCAGACGGCGTGGCTCAAGGCGCACTATCCGCACGAGTACATGGCGGCCGTTCTGACGTCCTACACGGGCAAGACCGACAAGATCGTGCACTACGTCTCGGCGTGCCGTCACGACGGCATTCCCGTGCTGTCGCCAGATGTCAACGAGTCCGGCACCGAGTTCACGGCTACCAAGGAGGGCGTGCGCTTTGGTCTGGCCGGCATCCGCGGCGTGGGCACCGGCGTGGCGCAGGCGATTATCGCCGAGCGCGAGGCGGGCGGCCCGTTTAAGACGCTGCACGACTTTGTCGAGCGCGTGGACTCGAGCCAGGCCAACCGTCGCGTGATCGAATCGCTCATCAAGGCAGGCGCCTTCGACTCCACGGGCTATCCGCGCCGCCAGATGATGCACTTTGTGGACAAGAACAACCCCGAGAACATCATCGATGCCGCGATAAAGCGCCAGAAGGATCGCGCGAGCGGCCAGACCTCGTTCTTCGACATGTTTGGCGACGTTGAGGGCTCGGGCTTTGAGGTGAGCGTGCCCGATCCGGACGGCCAGGAATGGGACCGCCACCTCAAGCTGAGCCAGGAGAAGGAGGTCCTGGGCATCTATGTCTCGGACCATCCGCTGCGCCCGTTTGAGTATGCGCTCAGCAAAGCGCGCGACTTCTCGTTCTCGCAGATTGATACCGGCTACGAAGTGCAAAACCCCACGGGCGGCACCATCAACCAGGAGATTCCCGAGGGTAAGGCGCTGTGGTGGGCCGGCATGGTCTCGAGCGTGTCCAAGCGCGTGACCAAAAACGGCGACCCCATGGGCATCGTGCAGCTCGAGGACATGGAAGGCGAGGCCACCGTCGTCGTGTTCCCCAAGACCTATAAAGAGGCCGAGGGGTATCTGTACGGCGAGGTCGATCCCGAGACCGGCGCGCAGCTGTCCGACGCCTTTGTGCGCATTAAGGGCAAGCTCGAGCGCTCGGACCGCGGCGACCAGATCATCGCGCAGGAGATCGTGCCGCTGGAGCTCAACGAGGAGAACAACAAGCCCAAGGTGTTTGAGGTCATGGTGCCCAACAGTCGCTTTAGCCAGGGCAATATGGCGCGCCTGGCCACGGTGCTCACCACTAACCCGGGCGGCGACCGCGTGGAGATCTTTATCGAGCAGGTGGACGGACGCGTGCTGCGCGCCGAGGTGCCTGCCAAGGTCAACGCGCGCTCGATTCCGCTGCTGGCCGAGGCCAAGGCCATCGTGGGTAACCAAGGCAGAGTGACGGTTATCTAAGGACGGCGTTGGCGGGGTAGCTAATTTGGGACGGGGCTATTTTAGCTACCCTTGGCTGACGGCGAATGAGCTGGGGTCGGAATACATCTCAACCGACATATGGGGGTAGCTAAAATAGCCCCGTCCCAAATTAGCTACCCTGTGTGGATTGGAGGAAGTGATGGCACAGGGGACGTTTGTGCAGGCGCTTCGTAAGGAAGCGGCGCTGAGCGGCACCTTTATGAAGGGGCGTTCGCTCATGCTCAACGGCGCCGTGCTGTCGATTGAGGACAGCGGCTCGCGCTTCTCCAAAAACGTGACGGTTGAGGGTGCAGTGCGCGGCTCGCGCGGCGACCTGTACAAGACGCACGTGACGCTCGACATGGACGAGCACGAGGTGATCGACTACGACTGCGATTGCCCCGCTGCCTATCGCTACCCCGGCATGTGCAAGCACGCCATCGCCACGGCGCTTGCGTATCTGGACGCAAGCGGCATTGAGCCCGTCGAGGGCCTGCGCACACCGGTCCGCACGTTTACGGCGGCGCCCAAGCAAGCCGTGCGTCCTGCGTCCGCCGCACCGGCGGTCAACCCTAACTTTCCCTTCCCGGCACCAGTTCCCACGAGCCCGAGCCTCATGAAGGCGCTCTCCGATCTTTCGGACGCGCGCATGGATGAGTTGGCGGGCATGCGCCGCAAGCTCGCCGGCACTGTCGACCCTGATGCCCCCAAGGCGGTATTGGAGCCCTCGCTGGTGCCGTACTACAATCCGCTGTTTGCCGACCGCTTTAGCTGGGCGCTCGAGCTTCGCATCCGCTGCGGCTCGGTGTCCTACGTGGTCAAGGACATCGACGGCATGGCCGCCGCCTACGTGCGCGGCGGCACGTTCTCATACGGCAAAAAGCTCACATTCCTCCATGCGCCCGAGGCCTTCGACGAGGTTTCGGTGCGCCTACTCGACCTTGTTGTGGCAACGGTTGTGTATCTGAGCGACATCACAAGTTCGCGTTCGGCGTCGTACGATTTTGCACGCAGCGGCTTTGTCGCCGAGCGCCAGCTGCCGCTGTCCGAGCATGACATCGTATACATGCTGGACTTGCTGCGTGGCCGGACCATTTCCTTTGAGCCCGCCTGGTCGCGGGGAACGACGACGCATCGTTCCTACGAGGTGGCGGTTGAGTTGTCGCCGGTGGGGGAGGACGAGGCCTCGGCAAAACAACCACCGCTCCTCGCCGCCAAAATCGCGCCGGCGGCTGGTGGCAGCTACGATCTGCGCCTGCCCGCCGATATGTACTGCTTTGTCTCGGGCGACGTTGCCTATCTGGTCGACACGCACCGCGCGCGCCGCGCCGATGCGGCGTTTGCCCAGCATGCCGCACCGTTTCTGTCGCGTCTGCTGCCCTGCCGCACGCCGGTCCATATCGCCGCCGAGCAGGTGGGCGAATTCTGCCGCATGGCACTGCCCGTGCTGCGCGAATACACTGACCTCACCGCTCCCGCCGTGCTCGACACCGTGGCGCCCGAGCCGAGCTTTGCCATGGCAATCGGTGTCGATGACGGGCTTGTGACCTGCAAGATTACGGTTTCCTACGGCGACTGGTCGGCAGATCTCTTTAGCCTGGGCGCTCCGGGCAGCCCCTTCGAAGAGCAGCGCCCGGGCGTGCCGCCGCGCGACGAGATAGCAGAGTTTCGCGTTATGGATACGGCGGCCCTGTATTTCGACTTTTACGAGGGCGGCCTGGCGTTTGAGGAACGCGATGACGAGAGCCTGTTCCACTTGCTGACCGAGGGCCTGTCTGCCCTGTCCGAGCTGGGCGAGGTCATGCTCAGTGACCGCCTGCGCCAGATCTCGGTGCGCCCTGCGCCCAAGCTTTCGGTGCGCGCGACCGTCAAGAGCAACCTGCTCGACGTCGAGCTGGGCGCGAGCGGCCTTTCGGCTGCAGACCTTGCCATCTATCTGGACTCGTACAAGCGCCACCAGACGTTTGCCGCGCCTGACGTCCGGCGACATCGTGCGCCTGGACGAGGGAGCGCGCGCCGCGTTTGGCCTTGCCGAGGATCTGGGCGTCGATGCTGTCGACCTGCTCGACGGCGTGTCGCTTCCCGCGTCGAGTACCCTGTTCGTCGACAGCATGCTCGCGCGCACGCCTGTGCTCGAGGCCGATCGCGACGCTGCGTTCCGCCGTACCGTCGAGCGCCTGGACACGCTCGGCAAGATGGACTTTACGGTGCCGGCATCTCTCAAGGCCACACTACGTGGCTACCAGGTCGATGGCTACCAGTGGCTCGGCTCGCTTGAGCACCTGGGCCTCGGCGGTATTTTGGCCGACGACATGGGCCTGGGCAAAACGCTGCAGATGATTGCGCATATCCTGGCGCGCGTGGAGGCGGGGGACGCCAAGCCCACGCTTGTGGTGTGTCCTGCGTCGCTTGTGTACAACTGGACTGCCGAGCTGGAGCGCTTTGCGCCTTCGCTCGACGTGTGCGCCATTGTGGGCGCCAAGGCTCAACGCCGCGTGCAGATCGCCGGCGTGGCCGAGCATAACGTGGTCGTGACGTCGTATGACCTTATGCGCCGCGATATCGACGAATACGTCGAGCAGGACTTTGCCCGCGTGGTACTCGACGAGGCCCAGTACATTAAAAACCCGCTCACCCAGGTGGCTCGCGCTGCAAAGCGCCTGCCGGCCGGCGTGCGCTTTGCCTTGACGGGCACGCCCATCGAAAACCGCCTGTCCGAGCTTTGGAGTATCTTCGACTTTTTGATGCCGGGTCTTCTGGGCACGCGCGACTCATTTGCCAAGCGCTTTGAGAGCCCCGTCGAGCATGCCGAGGGCGACAGTGCCGCTCGTCTGCAGGCGCTCGTGTCGCCGTTTGTGCTGCGTCGCGTCAAGGAAGATGTGGTGGCCGATCTGCCCGAGAAGATCGAGGATACGGTGATGGCACAGCTTGCCGGCGAACAGCGCAAGCTCTACCTGGCCAACCAAGACCGCATCGCCCAGCAGGTGCAGCACCGCGAGGCCGGGGAGTTTAAGAAAGATAAGCTCAAGGTGCTCGCCGAGCTCACCAAGCTGCGCCAGATCTGCTGCGACCCGCGTCTACACTACGAGGATTACAAGGCGTGGTGCGCCAAGCTCGATACGTGCATGGAGCTCGTGCACGGCGCACTCGACGGCGGGCATCGCATCCTGTTGTTCAGCCAGTTTACGGGTATGCTCGATATCATCGGCAAGCGCCTGTCTAAGGAGGACATCGCCTTCCTTAAGCTCACGGGCGCTTCGTCTAAGGAGAGCCGCGCCAAGATGGTTGCGCAGTTCCAGGCAGGCGAGGTGCCGGTGTTCTTGATTTCGCTCAAGGCGGGCGGTGTTGGCCTTAATTTGACGGCTGCCGACGTGGTCATCCACTACGACCCGTGGTGGAACGTGGCCGCGCAGGACCAGGCGACCGATCGCGCCCACCGCATTGGCCAGCAGCACACCGTGACCGTGTACAAGCTCATCGCCAAGGACACGATCGAGGAGCGCATTATGCAGATGCAGGAGTCCAAGCGCGATCTGGTCAACAGCGTGCTCGGCGGCGATGGCATCTCATCGGCACTGTTCACGCGCGAGGATGTTCTGGCACTGCTCGGTGGCGACGGTCGCTAACTTGCGCATGCCGATGGGTGCCAGGACAGGTACTCGGAATTGCCTGAGCGCCCTGGACTCTGCCGAGCCCCTCGATATGTGTTCATTTGCCATGCCGTGGATGGTTCGCCTACCTTTGGGCATAAGAAGCATCAGGAATATTGGCACATCAGCAAAGGAGAACATCATGGCGAAATTCTTTAAGGACTCCGACGGCAAGCTCGTTGCCGCCCTTGGCGACGGCGTTGCGACCCCTGCCGGCTGCACGGAGCTGACGGCAAACACCGAGGATGCGGCGCACGAGAAGCACGTGCCTGTTGTCGAGATCGAGCGCGACGGCCACGTCATTCGCGCGCGCGTGGGCTCGACGGAGCACCCCATGCTGCCCGAGCACTACATCGAGTGGATCGCGCTTGAGGCCGAGGGCCGCCTGGAGGTCCATTACCTTGAGCCCTGCATGAAGCCCACGACGTTTTTCGCTGGCGGCTCCAAGACCGGTACCGTCTATGCCTACTGCAACCTGCATGGGCTGTGGTCCGCGACGTTCTAGGAGCGCGCCCCCGCTCGGGGTATCATAGCTAGCATATGCACATGCGAGCGCCGGCTGCATTATGCGGCCGGCGCTTTTACTACGACAACGACGATTTACGACGGAAAGGGCTGGGCCATGAAGCTCGCACTTGCACAGATCGATATGCGCCTGGGTGATATTGAGGGCATTTGCGGCCGCATCGAGGACCAGGCTCGCCTGGCACATGAGCGCGGGGCGCGCGTACTGTGCGTCCCGGCTCCGCTCTTTATGGGCGCTCTGCCCGGCGGCCTGGTGGGCACTGCCGACTTTGAGCACGACATGCTGACAGGCCTGACCGGTGTTGCCGAGCGTATCCAAGAGCTCGATATGGTCTGCATCGTGCCCGCGGCGGTTTCGTTTGAGGGCCAGCCCCTGCTCGACTACATGATGCTTAAGGATGGTCGTGTGGTGCCTGCGCGCGCAAGTATTGCCCTGCAGCGTGGCGAGAGCAACGACGCGCGTTGGGCGCCTCCGGTGTTTGACGTGGACGGCGTGCGTATCGCCGTGGTGTTTGACCTGGACCGCGAGCTCGAGATGCTGCCGACCGGTGTCGACCTCATTACCTATTTCCAGTTTAACGCGTTTGACATGACCGATCGCGAGACCGCCGCCGTCGCCGCCGTGCGCAGCGGTGCCTACCGCAAGATCGCCTCCAAGCGCAGCGTGTGGTTTGCCTGCATGGCTCCGGTCGGCGCCTATGACGAGTCGGTGTATACCGGTGGGTCGTTTGTGCTCGACGATTGCGGTCGCGTGGTGGCCCAGGCGCCGTGCTTTGAGGAGAGCCTGCTGGTTCAGGAGATTCAGCGCGGCGTGATGCTCGATGCTCTGGAGGACCATGAGCTGCCCCAGTTTCGCTCCGAGGAGTGGCTGTGGCAGGCGCTGGTGCTTGCCGTGCGCGACAATGCCCGCGCCCGCGGTGCGTCGCGTGCCGTGGTGGCGCTCGAGGGCGATTTGCCGTCGTCCCTGTTGGCAGCGCTTGCCGTCGATGCCTTGGGTCCTCGTAACGTAATTGGCTTAGTGCTGGGGCGCAACCGCATCTTTACGCCGGCGCAGGAGGAGGCCGAGGCCGCCCGCTGTTCTGCTGTTCGCTCAATTGCTGAGTGTCTGCACATTCGCACCGTCGAGCGCGATGCGCCGGATGCGGAGCGCGTGCTCGACCGCGACGTGTCGGCGGGCGATGCCGAGCGCCTGCGTTCGCGCGCGCTGGGCCTGATGCTCGAGGATACGGCGCTCGAGCTGGGCGCCATGGCGTTGAGCCCGCTTTCCAAGACTGAGTATGCACTGGCGGCGCCCGCGCTGTCCGGCGGCTACCAGGGCGATTTTGCGCCCTTTGGCGACGTGTATCTGTCGACGCTCGAGTTTGTGGCACGCGTGCGCAACCGCACCTCGGCCGTGGTGCCCCAAGAGCTCGTGACGCTCAACGCGGTAGAGGATTGCATGGATCGCGTGCTGGCGCAGGCACTCTCGGCGCTCGCCGGCCCGGTTGATATGCTCGATCGCGCGGCGCAGCTGCTGGGCGGGCTTGAGCCGGGCGAGGTCGATGGTGCGCTCGAGTCGCACGTGGACCGCAACCGCCCCTTTGATGACATCCCGATGGCCGCCGCCAAGCCCGAGGCCTGCTCGCTGCTGCTGATGCTCGTGCGCCAAGGTGAGGCTGCTCGTCGCATGCTACCGACGGCGCCGATCGTTTCGGCCCGTTCGTTTGCCGAACGCGCCTGGCCGTACATGCTTGCGTGGTCCGATCTGGGGCTCAACGGTAAGGAGCGCATGGCGGTTGATTCGCTGGCGCGCGCCGAGGTGCGCCGTTTTGCCGACGACGATACGAGTGACCGTATGCGCGGCGAGATGATGGGCTTATTAGGCGAGCTGTTGGGTATTTCGCCCGAGCAGATGGAAGAGCTGCGCTCCGAGGACGGTCAGCGTCGTTTGCATGAGGGTATGAAGAAGTTTGAGGGCGAGGTCCAGGACGCCATCGATAAGATGATGGGCGGCCAGGGTGGACCGCAGGGAGGTCCGATGCCGCACCCGCCGGTTGATCCGAGGCAGTTCCCATTCTTTAGCCAGAACTAGGGCAGAAGCAATCTTGCTTTAAGCATCTTGGCCCCGTTGTGTTATTCTAGAACAGACGTTCGTGAATGATGCGCGGGGCCTTGTCTTGCGCTGTGGTTGTGGCGAGGGGAGGTTGGCTTGGTTATCTTGGGCATCGACCCCGGTTTGGCTCATACGGGTTGGGGGATTATCGAGGAGCGGCGTGGCGAGGTTCGCTGCCGTGCCTATGGCTGCATCGAGACCAGCGCGGGCAGCCCGCTCGCGGTGCGCCTGTCGCATATCGCCCGTGACCTTAAGGATGTCGTCGAGCGTTATCGACCCGACACGGCTGCTGTCGAGAGCATCTACTTTGGCGCCAACGTTCGTTCGGCCATTCCCACGGCGCATGCCCGCGGCGCTGCGCTTGTGGCGCTTTCGGAGTGCGCGCTCGAGATTGGCGAGTACACGCCCATGCAGATCAAACAGGCCGTGGTGGGCACCGGCGCCGCGGACAAGCGGCAGGTCGCCTACATGGTACGCACGCTAACACAGCTCGACCACGACCCGCATCCCGACCATGCCGCCGATGCCCTGGCTTGCGCCATCTGCCACGTAAACCTCAGCCGCACCCGCGCCCTTACCGGTGGCGAGTTCTATCAACAGAGAGGAACCGGATACTGATGATTTCCCAGCTCCACGGAACGCTTGTCGAGGCCACGATGAGCTCTGCCGTCGTCGATGTGTCGGGCGTTGGCTTTGAGCTCGGCATCTCGGGCAGCACTGCGGCCACGTTGCCGACGCCCGGCGGCGAGGTCCGCCTCTACACGCGTATGCAGGTGCGCGAGGACGCCATGACACTTTTCGGTTTTTCCTCAAAGGATGAGCGCACGATGTTCGACCGGCTCGTGTCTGTCTCGGGCGTTGGCCCGCGCCTGGCGCTCGCCGTGCTTTCCACCTATACCGTGGGGCAGCTGTATTCGCTGGTGATGGCCGAGGACGACAAGGGCATGGCCAAGGTGCCCGGTGTGGGCAAAAAGACAGCTCAGCGTCTGATCCTGGAGCTCAAGAGCACCTTTGCCAAGGACAAGGGCTTTGTGCCGGTCGACGTGATTCCCGGCCAGGTTGCGATGCCCGTGCCCGCTGCTGCTCCCTCGGCCATCGATGATGCCCGTGCGGCGCTCCTTTCCATGGGCTTTAGCCCGCAGGAGACCGATGTTGCCCTGAGCGGGTATGATGGGCAGAATATGCGTGTCGAGGATCTGCTCGGCGCGGCGCTTAAGCGACTCGGAATGGATGCGTGATGTGGGAAGCCGATGACTCTCAGGACCTGTGGGCGACGCCCGGCAACTCGCCGGCGGCATCCATGGCGCACGGCGAGCGCATGGTGGGCTCGGAGCTGACGGCCGAGGACCTCGATGTCGACCGCACTTTGCGCCCCCAGCGCCTGGACGACTACTGTGGCCAGGAGCATATCAAGCAGAGCCTGCGCGTGTTGATCGAAGCGGCACAGAGCCGTGGCGAGACGCTCGACCACGTGATCTTCTCGGGTCCTCCGGGTCTGGGCAAGACCACGCTGGCTACCGTTATCGCCAACGAGTTGGGCGCTCAGATCAAGACCACGAGTGGCCCTGCCATCGCGCGTACCGGCGACCTCGCGGCCATCCTTACTAACTTGCAGCCGGGTGATGTGCTGTTTATCGACGAGATCCACCGCCTCAACCGTTCGGTCGAGGAGGTCCTGTACCCCGCGATGGAGGACTTTGCCCTCGATATCGTTATCGGTAAGGGTCCGGCGGCGCGCTCGATTCGCCTGGATATCCCTAAGTTCACGCTGGTGGCGGCAACGACTCGCTCGGGCATGCTGACCGGCCCGCTGCGCGACCGCTTTGGCATTTCGTATCGCCTGGATTACTACACGGTCGAGGAGCTTGCCCAGATCGTGACCCGCTCGGCGACCATCTTGGGCGTGACGATCGACCACCCCAGTGCACTCGAGATCGGCTCGCGTTCGCGCGGCACGCCACGTCTTGCCAACCGCCTGCTCAAGCGCGTGCGCGACTATGCGCAGGTGCGCGGCAACGGTCCCATCGAGCTCGATATCTGTCGCCAGGCGCTCGAGTTCTTCGAGATCGACGAGCTCGGTCTGGACTGGATGGATATTCGCATCTTGGAGACGCTCGCTAAGACGTTCTCCGGTCGTGCCGTGGGACTTACGACCCTTGCCAGCGCGGTGGGCGAGGACCCGGGCACGCTCGAGGATGTCTATGAGCC
Source organism: Collinsella sp. (assembly GCA_018376905.1). Taxonomy (GTDB): domain Bacteria; phylum Actinomycetota; class Coriobacteriia; order Coriobacteriales; family Coriobacteriaceae; genus Collinsella. Next base: position 12,984 of record JAHAAK010000019.1, read on the forward strand.
CTATCTGCTGCAGTGCGGCTTGATGATTCGCACGCCCCAGGGCCGTCAGGCAACGCTTCGCACCTTTGAGCATTTGGGTATCGAGCCAGCCGTTTAGAGTCGGGTTTGTTTTGGCTAGTCTGTAGGCTATCGCTGGGCATCGGGTAAACATATCGCCGTTCATCGGTTATGGGCGTTTTACTATTGCGCGCCCGTGCTATGCTGAATTGGTCTTTTTCTCATTCGGTAACGAAAGGACCGCCCATGCCTACTGACATCGAAATCGCACGTTCTGTCACGCCGCTGCCTATTACCGAGGTGGCCAAGAACGCCGGCGTCGACGTTAAGCACCTTATTCCGTACGGCTTCGACAAGGCTAAGGTCGACTATTCACTGCTCAACGAGCCGACTGATCACCAGGCCAAGCTCGTCCTCGTGACCGCTATCAACCCAACGCCCGCGGGCGAGGGCAAGACCACCACGACCATCGGTCTGGCCGATGGCCTGCGTCGTCGCGGTATCAAGAGCGCCGTGGCCCTGCGTGAGCCTTCGCTCGGTCCCGTCTTTGGCGTCAAGGGCGGTGCCGCTGGCGGCGGTTGGGCCCAGGTCATTCCCATGGAGGACATCAACCTGCACTTTACCGGCGACTTCCATGCCATCGGTGCTGCCAACAACCTGCTGGCCGCCATGCTCGATAACCACATCCAGCAGGGCAATCAGCTCGGTATTGACGTTAAGCGCATCACCTGGAAGCGCGTCGTCGACATGAACGACCGTCAGCTGCGCCATGTTATCGATGGCATTGGCGGTAAGGCCCAAGGTGTGCCGCGCGAGGACGGCTTCGACATCACCGTTGCCTCCGAGGTCATGGCAATCCTGTGCCTGTCTACGAGCATCAACGACCTCAAGGAACGCTTGGGTGAGATTGTCGTCGGCTATAGCTTTGCCGGCGAGCCCGTCCGTGCCCGCGACCTCAAGGCCCAGGGTGCCATGGCCGCGTTGCTTAAGGACGCGCTTAAGCCCAACCTGGTGCAAACGCTCGAGGGCACGCCCGCGTTTGTCCACGGCGGCCCCTTCGCCAACATTGCCCACGGCTGCAACTCTATTATGGCCACGCGTATGGCGATGCGCTTTGGCGATGTTGCCATTACCGAGGCCGGCTTCGGTGCCGATCTGGGTGCCGAGAAGTTCCTCGACATCAAGTGCCGCATGACGGGCGTTCGCCCCAGCGCCGTCGTGGTCGTCGCGACCGCTCGTGCGCTTAAGTACAACGGTGGCGTCGCCAAGGCCGACCTCAACGAGGAGAACCTCGAGGCACTCAAGGCTGGCATGCCCAACTTGCTGCGTCATGTCGACAACATCCAGAACGTTTATGGTCTGCCCTGCGTGGTCGCCATCAACCGCTTCCCGACGGACACCGAGGCTGAGCTTGCACTCATCGAGTCCGAGTGCCAGAAGCTCGGCGTCAACGTTAAGCTTTCCGAGGTCTGGGCCAAGGGCGGCGAGGGCGCGCTCGAGCTGGCCGATGAGGTCATGCGTCTGATTGAGCAGCCGAGCGAGCTCAAGTTTGCCTATGAGGACGGCGCTGATGTCGCTGATGCCCTCGAGGCCGTTGCCACCAAGGTCTACCGCGCCGACGGCGTTGACTTTACGCCGGCCGCCAAGCGCCAGCTCGCCGAGCTGCGCGAGAACGGCTTTGGCAACCTGCCGGTGTGCGTCGCCAAGACGCAGTACAGCTTTAGCGACAACGCCAAGGCCCTGGGCGCTCCCGAGAACTTCCGCATCACCGTGCGTGAGCTCAAGGTTTCCGCCGGTGCCCACTTTGTGGTCGCGCTGACCGGCAGCGTTCTGACCATGCCGGGTCTGCCCAAGGTGCCCGCGGCCGAGAACATCGACGTCGACAACGACGGCAACATCACCGGCCTGTTCTAAGTCTGCTGTCCATAGCTGCTTGTCCGCCCCGCCGTGCCCACAAGGCCCGGCGGGGCTTTTTGATCCTTAGGCCCGCGCATGTCTTGTAGATACCGACGGACTCTGCCCATCATAGGCTTTTGCGCTGGTAGAATGCATGGATAACTTGATGCTTACAGGCGACGGAAAGGAATCGTTGCATGGATCAGGACAAGACAACCGTGATGGGCGGCTACGGTTCCGCGCAGGCTGGCGATAGCGCCGATGCGACCCGCGTTGTTCCCAACCCCGGTTATGTCGACCCCGCCGCGACGCAGCCTTCTGCCGAGCCCACACGAGTTATGGGCTATGGCGACGCGGCGCAGGACCCTTACGCTGCATCTTTGCAAAGCCCCTATGGCAACGCGGCGGCAGGCCCGTTTGATTACGCGCCGCAGGATTCTTATGCCGCCTCGACGCCGAATCCCTATGATGACCTGCCGCAGAATCCCATTCCGCAGCCTCTGCAGACGACGTATATGCCTCGCACGGCGCAGCCTCGCTACGAGTCGCGCGAGCCGTATCGCGAGTACCCCAAGTCGATTCCGCAATATGGCGAGGACGAGGAAGAGACGCCGTCGCGTTCGTCGAGCGTGATTAAGAAGATCCTCATCGTGCTGGCGATCTTCTTTGCGCTGTCGGTTGTGTTTGCCATCGTGTCGGGCATGCTCAACAAGCGAGGGAGTTCAACGGCCGATGCCACTGTCGAGCAAACCGAGTCCGCCTCGTCTAGCACCGTCGATCTGAGCGATATCCCGGGGCAGTACTGGTCCAACGCCAAGAAGATCCTCAAGTCGCGCGGCGCCGATCTTTCGAATGCCGTGGTCCTGACTGATGATGGCTCAACGCCCGTCGTCGATGCCAACTGGGTCGTTACTTCTGCCTACTATAACGACAGCGGCAACCTTGAAATTCAGCTCACGCACAAGAACGGCTTGGGCAACTCGTCCGACGGACAAAGCGGTACCGACAGCTCGAGCTCCAATACGCTGGAGGACTTGAGCAACAAGGCACAGGAGTTGGGAGACAAGGCGCAAGAGCTGGGCGACACGGCACAAAACCTGGGCGATACCGCGCAGAACTTGGGCAGTATGGCGACGGATGCTTGGAACGCCCTGCAAAACGGCATCTCGGGCGTGCAGGGAAACTAGCTGTTAAACAGGCTACAGCTGCTCGGCCGGACGGTCGGGCGAGCTAAAGCCCGAATCAAACGTGACGACGCACGAGACGTCGGGCCGGCGCTCGTGCACGATGCGCGTGACGAGCTCCAGCAGCTCCTCGTCGGATATGTCAAAGCCGTCGGGACGCACCAGGTCAAACGAAACGAACCCGTCGTGCTCGTGCAGGTCGTGGATGGAGAGCGCGGGATCGATCTGCATGACGCCGCGCTTGACCCAGCCGCGCAAGTCATCGCCGGTTGTCGCGATGGGGTCGCAGTGCAGCGTGATACCAATGCCCATCTGGCGCTTAATGTCGTGCTCGATGGTGTCCAGAATCTCGTGGTGCTCAAACGCGTCGCCCTCGCCGGGCATCTCCACGTGGGCACTGGCAAACTGACGACCGGGGCCGTAGTCGTGCACCATGAGGTCGTGTGTGCCCAAGACCTGCGGATAGGACATGATCTTGTCGCGGATTGCCTGGACGAGCTTGGGGTCGGGCGCTTGCCCCAGCAACGGGCTGATGGCGTCGCGCACCAGGCCCAGGCCGCTGATGCAGATGAAGATGCCCACACCCAGGCCTGCCCAGCCATCGAGATCAAAGCCGGTCGTCTGCGAAATAAGCGCCGCCACCAAGACCGAGCCCGAGGTGATGACGTCGTTTTTGGAGTCCTGCGCCGTGGCGATGAGCGTTTCGGAGTCGATGCGGTCGCCCAGCGTGCGGTTGAACGCGGTCATCCAGAGCTTAACGAGCATGGACAAGACGAGGGCGGCTAAGGAGAGCACCGAATATGCAGTGGGGGAAGGCTTGATGATCTTAGTGACCGACTCGAGGATCAGATTGATGCCGACGGCGCAAACCAGGACGGCGACGAACAGGCCGGCTAGGTACTCATAGCGACCGTGGCCATAGGGGTGGCCTTCGTCTGCCGGGCGGCTGGCAAGGCGGAACCCGAGCAGACTCACGATGTTGCTCGAGGCATCGGAGAGGTTGTTGAAAGCGTCGGCGATGAGGGAGACGGAGCCGGCGAGCAGGCCCGCGATGCCCTTGGCCAAGCACAGCGTGATATTGAGGCCGATGCAGATGAGGCTTGCGGCAAAACCCGCGTTGGTGCGGCAGGAGGTATCGACCGGCTCGCTTTCGCTGCCGGGAACAAGCATATGTACCAGCCGATTTACAAATAGCATAGTGGTCGTCCTCACAATCATGTTTAAGGGGATAGTGTAGCTCGCGCGGGGGCGCCGTGCACCGATGCTCAGAAAATGCAGCAATAGTCTGCCGGTGCTAACGAGCGAGCCTTCTCGTCTGCCTGGGTGGTCCATTTTGGGCCACATGGGTATGGGCATGTGCCTGCTTGCTCGACATACTTAATGTCGACAGCCCCTGTGCAAAGGAGGACGTTTCCATGGACGAGATGTTTGCCATTAAATGTCAAAACTGCTGCGGCCCTATGTACTCGCACCAGGCTAAGCGCAGCTTTGAGTGCGCCTATTGCGGCACGGTCGTTCCGTGGCAGGCTGATGCGGGGGAGCCCAAGAGCGCCCTGGGCATTCGCCATACGCCACTGATGGTGGTAGATGGACTGCTCAAGCTCACGCATGTGTCGCAACTCGAGCGCCCGGAGGACCCGGACTGGTATTTCTTCAATTCGCACTGGCGCAATCAGTCGGTCCTGGAACATCTGCTGTGGGAGGATCGCGGCACGGCGCAAGAGTTCCAAGAGGCTACGCATGTGAGCATTCCTTGCCCCTTCTGCGGAGCGTCCTTTGAGGGCGAGTCAACGCAGCGTGTGTTTGAGTGCCCGTCCTGCGGCAACAAGATCGGCATTGCCGACCTGCTTAAACCCGGCACCTTCAGCAAGCGCCTGACCTTGGGCGTTGGTGCGGAGTATGTACCTGGGCAGGGTATTCCCTGCGAAATCTCGCCGCAACAGGCACGTGCCAACGCGCTGCAGCTGGTGCGTCAGTACCCCGATGCCTTTGCCGGGCACGACGTGGAAGACGCGATTCAAAACGACATGATGCTCTTCTATTTCCCCATGGCGCTGGCGGACCTGCGCATGATGGCGTCCTTCCCGGGAAAGGGCCTGAGCAAGGAGACCTTGGTGTACTACGAGGTGCTCGACTGGGCGTATCCGCGGGCAAACTACCTGGACGTTCGCCTTATGGGCATTTTGGAGCCGTGGGACTTTGCCAAGGTGGGCCCGTTCGATCCTGCCATGCAGGAGGGCGACTTCCGCGTTGTCTCCGTCGATGCGTCTACCAAGGACCAGGTGGTCATTGATAAGCTGGCGCTCGACGTTGCGGGCAACGATGCCGAGGCCGTACTGGGGCTCAATAAAAAGAGCATCCGAACCTGGGCGCGCAAGGCCCGCAAGCATAAGGATGGCCTGGTGATGGTGCCGGTCTACTTTGTCGATCGTCCGGCGACGGACAGCCGCGATGGCGAGCAGGTGCGCATCGCCGTGAACGGCCAGACGGGTCGTGCGGCCGCGGTGGTGTTTAGCGACAAGCGCGAGACGCATATCGTGGCGCCGCTCAGCCCGAGCCTGCATCTGTCCGGTGAAAGCACCGTGCATGCCACGCCCGTCGAGGTCAAATACGTTAAATCGCCGTTCCTCTACCAGATTGTGCGCCGTGGAGACGGCGAGCAGCCGCGTCAGGTGGCAGCGGTTGCCGAGGGTTCCTACCGAGAAGAAAAGCCCAAACGTCGCGGCCTGCTGGGTGCGCTATTTGGTAAGTAGGGGAGTGGTGTCAGTTGGCGCTGCGATCCGATAGCTAGAGGAACGGGGCAGCTCGCAGGAGTGCGGACTGTCGTCTGATTGTTTGAGGGTGCCAGATGTAAATAATCGGTGGAGCGGCTGCAAAAGAGCCGTCTCGCTGGGTAAAATCAGGATATGCCGCGGAACCCGCTCCTCAGCTAGTCACACTTCGGAAGCGCGGGCAACGCAGGTATTATCGTCTAAAGGGCCGGCTGCAACCGGCCCTTTTTATGACTCCCTTCGCTATCCGTTACTGCTTATATTCCCGCCAGATCGAGTAGAGGTTCCGGGCAATGCCGGTCACATACATCGAGAGGCGCAGGATTTCAAGAAACAAGTTCATAGGCTTCACCCCAATCGGAGATCGGAGCGTTGCCCGCAGGCGGATTCCGCGGCAGTCAAGATTTTACCTCACAGGCCGCGGTGGGAGACATCCTGCCCATTCCATGGTTTGGAACAGTGTCGATCTAACGGGCAATCAAACCCCTAGCACTCTTTGAATTGAGCAAGCATCTGCCCGAAGAAGCTGAGCCCGGATGGCTCATAAATGAGTGAGCCGCCATCTTCGGTTCGGTAGACCCCGCAGGGGAGGTAACGCCCGTCGGGGAGAACATAGAGGTTGGCTTCTTCCTTCAGTCCTGCTGGAAATAGCGGAATCCCGTTTTCGTCCACTTGGAACTCGTCTATATTTGCGATCTTTCTTTCCGTGGTGCCTCCTGGTCAGTTTCTATCGTAAGTGCGCCCTAAAACAAACACTGCTCTATCAGCTCTTTACCGCGCAAGGCGTCGGTCCACTCCTGCGGAATTGCGTCGATGCCGTATACCGTGCCGGCGAGGGCGCCGGCAACGGCTGCGGTGGTATCGGTGTCGTCGCCTAGGTTGACGGCGGCAAGCACGCAATCTTCGTAGCTGTTAGTGTTGACGAAGCACCAGGTGGCTGCCTTAAGCGTGTCGCGCACGAAGCCACCTGACTTGATCTCCTGCTCAGGCATGCCTTTCAGATGGAGTGCCCACGAGGGGAGCGCGTCGTTCATCACATTCCTCATCAGCTCAACAAATATGATGCATGCATCGGTTGATGTTCTGTGGGCGTGCGTGATTGCCGAGACCTCGCGGATCTCGTTGTCCGTCGCATCGGTGAACGCTAGGGGAGCGATGCGCATGAGCGATCCGTTGCCGTTGTCGCGCTCGCCGGAGCCTCCTTTGCCGGTGTGCAAAGCGCGGGCGGTCGTGCCGCCGTAATCGAAAACGCCGTCGATCGTATACTCGCCACGGGCAATCCAACTTACGAACTTGTCGCGCATGTCCGCGGTGTCGATGTGCCCAAGCTCCCTAATCGAGTCGCAGGTAGCAAGCGTCATGGACGTGTCATCGCTCCAGGTGCCGGCGGGCTGCCCATGCGTGCCGTAGCCGATCATGTCGGTGCATTCGAACGTGCCGCGGGGCCTGAACTCGTAGGGAACGCCCAGTGCGTCGCCGACGGCGAGCCCATAGATGCAGTCGCGCAGTGTTGTTTTCGGTCTGTCTGTCATGGAAAGCTCCTCTTATCCCAGGTGATGTGGAGCGCCATCGGTGGTGTCGGTCGCAACGTATTGCTATCCTTGTGCTTCGCCATTAGTCGCTTCGTTGATGGCGCGGTACTCGGCACTCAGCTCGCGCGCCAGCTCTTCCTTACTTGGAAGATACGGCAGGTATTTGGCGGCAAACACTTGGTCGTTGTCTTCGGGCAGCGTGTACTCGACAATCGAATCGCTTTTGTCCGCGCAGAGCACGATGCCTATGGGCGGATTGTCGCCTTCGTTCATGAGCTCGCGCGTGTAGTAGTTCACATACATTTGCATCTGGCCCAAGTCCTGGTGCGTAAGATCGTCCGTCTTAAGGTCGATAAGCACGAAGCAGCGCATCAGATAGTTGTAAAACACAAGGTCAATATAGAAATGGCGCCCATCAAAGGTGATGCGCTTTTGGCGCGCCTCGAAAGCGAAGCCACGGCCAAGCTCCAGTAGGAACTTCTGAAGATGTGTGATGAGCGCCTGCTCTAGATCGCTCTCGCGAAACGCAGTATCGTCCGAGAAACCTAAAAACTCCAGTACATATGGGTCGCGGATGATATCCTCGGGGCGACGAGCCGGGGCGCTCTTCTGGATTTCTTGGGCGGCGGCCTCCTTGTCCTTGCTGGCAAGCAGGCGCTCGCGGAACATGGTGTTGATCTGGCGCTCGAGCTGACGCGTGCTCCAGCGAGAGTCAGCGCATTCGTTCATGTACCAGGCGCGAGCTTCGGGGTCGGGAATGCGCATCAGCCTGCGGTAATGAGTCCAGCTCAATTCGCTACGCAGTGCGTCGCGAATTGGAAACGCAAGAAAGAACTGACGCATATTGCGAAGGTTTGCGATGCCAAAGCCTCTTCCGAAATCCGCTGTAAGCCTTCTGGAGAGGCCCGCAATCAATGCCTCTCCATATGCTGCGCGCTCCTCTCCACCCTGTTCATCAACAATACTCTTGCCGATTTCCCAATATGCCTCAACCATCGCAAAGTTAACGGCGGTATAGGCCTTGTCGCGAGCGGCGTTGAGAATCGAGGAAACCTGCTTGTAAAAACCTTCGGGCACGATTGCCGATTCTCCACGGTTTACCAGTTCGCCCATCACTGTCGCCCCACTTTCCTCTTGTGGAATGCATCTTTATCGCATTTAGTTTAAAGCCTCGCGCGGACACGAATTGCTGTGCTGTCTGACATCTTCGCATGGGGCCTTGAGGTGGTTAAAATGTGGCCATAGAGACAGTTTTAATGAACCCCATGGGGGTGACGCGCATGGACAACAACACCTTGCTGTTCCAGGACAAAGGTTCGGGCGGGTTTAAAGACGTCAGGATCTACCCCAACCGCATCGAGGTGTTCAAGAAGGGCACTTTCGGCGGCAAGCATATCGAGATTGTCTACCTTAAGGACATCACGGGCGTTAACAGGATCAAGGGCCGCAATGTTTTTCTGCGCAACAGGTTGTTGACTGCCTGTGTCTTTTGCCTGAGCAGCCGCTCCCGGGCTCAGGAATTCGTCAACGTGCTCAATATGGTGATGTGACCGGGCGCTTTCGAACACAAAAAGCCGGGATGCAAGGAGTCACACCTTGCATCCCGGCTGAGCTAAAACGGCGCTGCTGCATGCCGTTGGAGCTTTAGCGCTTGATCTCGATATCGTCGAGCTTAACGTCCATGGCCTCGGTTTTTGCCTCGGCGATGTCATCGGCAAATTCCAGAGACTTCATCATGGTTTCGACGGCATCCTTGTGCTCCTCGACATTGTCGATGCGCACGTAGACGCTGCCGCCGCCTGCTTCGGTGAAGTACTCAGTCGTCACGCCGCCCGAGTGTGTATAGGAAGCGTTGCGCCAAGTCTTGCCGTTGTACTTGACGGGGTCATTCTCGGTCCACTCAAAGCTGGCATTCCACTTTGCCTCGTAGTCGAACAGCTCGTCGGCGTTCTTGTCAGGATCGAAGACGGGGATGAAGCGGTCGCTGGCGTGCTCGCTCTCGGTGAACTTAAACTGGGCCCTGTCGGCCGTGTCGCCGGCAACATCGGTGATCTCAACGCCCTCGGGGACCTCGACCTTAAACCAAATGAAGTCGGTCCTCATATCCACGGCTGGCTTTTCTGCTCCGCCGCCACCGCCACTGCCGGTAGCGCCGCCGCTTCCGCCACAGCCCACCAGGGCAACCGCGGCAAAGAGACTGATGCAGAGGGTGAGAATCGCAAAGGCCTTCTTTTTCATGGTCGTGTCCTCCTCGATCTGTAACCGCCCATGGATTACCTGCTTTTACTGTACGCGTTGACGGCTCGCTAGGGTGGGCCATGTGTCCCATTCTGAGGGCCGGATTTGCGCCGTTAAGTGGCAATATGTTCGGGCGCAAAAGAGGGGAGGGCCGATGTTGTCGGCCCTCCCCGGGGTTGGGTGCCCGTTGTTTTAATGGGGCGCGCGTACGTGGGCGTTGCCCCAACAGATTCCTTGTTTATAGATATGCCCCAGTTTGTGACGTCCGGAAGTCCCGAAAGGTGGGCCATGTGTCCCATGTTTGCGTTGGCATGGCCTATCGTGTGCCATAGAAATCCGCGATGGCCAGGTGTACTGACGCTAATGTGCTTATGGGCTAGACTTAGCATCATTACGTGTTTGATGCGGTTGGCCGGCGGTTGCCGCCCGACCGATCTATATGACTTGAAGGTGCATGCGTATGAGCCAAGAGATGATGGACAAGACCTGTCGCGGGTTTGCCGAGGCGCTGGCCGCGCGCGAGCCGGTTCCTGGCGGTGGCAGCGCGAGCGCCTTTGTGGGCGCGCTGGGCGCCTCGCTGTGTGGAATGGTTGCCCGCTACGGTGCGACCAATCCCGCGCTTGCTGATCGTGCGGATGACCTGACGCGCGCGTTTGCCCAGGCTGATGAGCTGGCGCAGGAACTAGTGGGTCTGGTTGCCGAGGATGTGCGCGCGTACGGCCAGGTGTCTGCGGCATACGGTATTCCTTGTGATGACCCGGCTCGACCCGTGGCGATTCAGGACGCGTTGCGCGTGGCGGCCATGCCACCGTATCGGATCATGGATGCCTGCGCCCGCGCGCTGGCGCTGCTCGAGGACATGGCCGACAAGGGTTCGCGCCAGTTGCTGTCCGACGTGGCATGCGGCGCCGTGTTCTGCCGCGCCGCCATGCAAGGCGCGAGCCTGACGCTCTTTGCCAACACCACATCTATGAAAGACCGGGCGCGCGCCGAGGAACTCGAGGCGGCGTGCGATGAACTACTAGATACGTGGCTGCCGCGCGCCGATGCACTGGCGCGCCGTGCTGCTGACGCCGCAAGGAAGAGGGGATAGCCATGGCCGAACTGCTCAAGGGTGCTCCCGTTGCCCGCGCTTTGACCGAGGAACTTGCCGCTCGTTGCGCCGCCCTGCGCGAACAGGGCATCGTGCCGACACTGGCCATCGTTCGTGTGGGCGAGCGCGAGGACGACCTGTCCTACGAGAGCGGCGCCCTCAAGCGCTGCGAGAAGATTGGCATTGAGGCTCGCCGCGTTTTGCTTCCCGCCGATGTTTCACAGGACGAGCTGTTGGCGGCTATTAAGGACATCGATGCCGACCCCGCTGTTCACGGCTGCCTGATGTTTCGTCCGTTGCCCGCTGGGCTTGACGAGGATGCAGTTGCCGCGGCACTCGAGCCCGCCAAGGATGTTGACTCCATGACGCCGGCCTCGCTGCTCACCACGCTTTCGGGGCGAGGCGAGGGCTTTGCTCCTTGCACGGCAGAAGCCGTGTTGGCGCTGCTGGACCATTACAGCGTTGAGCTGGATGGGGCCAAGGTCGCGGTCGTCGGTCGGTCGCTCGTGATTGGCCGTCCCGTTGCCGCCATGCTTACGGCTCGCAATGCCACGGTGACGATGTGCCATACGCATACGCGCGACTTGGCTGCCGAGTGCCGTGCGGCTGATATTGTGGTTGCGGCCGTTGGACGCGCACGCACGATTGGCGCGGATGCGGTTCGCGAGGGCCAGACGATCATCGATGTGGGCATTAACTGGGACGAGGCCGCTGGCAAGCTGGTCGGTGATGTCGATTTTGATGCTGCGCAACCGATCGTTGGCGCAATTACTCCGGTGCCGGGCGGCGTGGGGGCTGTGACCACCGCGATTCTCGCCAAGCACGTGATCGAGGCGGCGGAGCGCGCATCGAAATAGTCGTTTTTGACCACAGGGGTTGCCGGGGCGGCTGTTTCGCCCTTTTTGCGCCGAAGCGATACACTGTTGCCGTTTGATTTCTTCGCTCAAGGAGGATGCGCATGCCGTGCACAACGATTTTGGTTGGTAAGAACGCGAGCTACGACGGGTCGACGCTTGTCGCCCGCAACGAGGACTCGTCCAACGGGGTGTTTGAGCCCAAGCGCATGCGCGTGGTGCACCCCGACGAGCAGCCGCGTGTCTACACGAGCGTTCTGAGCCACCTGACCGTTGAGCTGCCCGATAATCCCATGCGCTACACAAGCGTCCCTGACGTTGTCCCAGGCCATGGCATTTGGGCCGAGGCCGGCTTCAACGAGCTCAATGTTGGCATGTCCGCAACCGAGACGCTCACCACCAACGAGCGCGTCCGCGGCGCCGATCCGCTCGTGGACTACGTGCCCGCCAAGGGCAACGAGGGCGAGGACGGCTATGTTCCGGCGCAGCCCGGTGGTTTGGGCGAGGAGGATATGGTGACCCTGGTGCTGCCGTACGCCAAGTCCGCCCGCGACGGTGTGCGCATCCTGGGCGACCTGCTCGAGCGCTACGGCACCTACGAGAACAACGGCATCGCCTTTAGTGATGTTGACGAGATCTGGTGGCTCGAGACCATCGGCGGCCACCACTGGATCGCCAAGCGCGTGCCCGATGATGCCTACGTGACCATGCCCAACCAGCTGGGTATCGATAGCTTTGACCTGGACGACGCCGAGGGCGCCCAGGTCGACCACATGTGCTCCGCCGACCTGCGCTCCTGGATGGCCGAGTGGTATCTGGATCTGACGCTGGGCGTTAAGGGCGATGGTCCCGCTGCGGTCTTTAACCCGCGCGAGGCCTTTGGCTCGCACAGCGACAGCGACCACGTCTACAACACGCCGCGCGCCTGGTACATGCAGCGCTGCCTCAACCCCAGCGATGTGTGGGACGGTCCCGACGCCGACTACACGCCCGAGAGCGACGACATCCCCTGGAGCCGCGTGCCCGAGCGCAAGGTGACCATCGAGGACATCAAGTACGTGCTTTCGAGCCACTACCAGGGCACAGAGTACGACTGCTACGGCAGCAAGGGCACGCCCGCCACGCGCGGCGCCTATCGTCCCATCGGCATCAACCGCAACAGCCAGCTTGCCGTGCTGCAGCTGCGCCCCTATGCGCAGCCGGCGTATCGCGCCGTGCAGTGGATGGCGTTTGGCTCCAACTCGTTTAACGCGCTCGTGCCGCTGTACGCCAATGTCGAGACCATGCCCGAGTACTATGCCGACACGCAGGCTCGCGTGACGTCCGAGAATTTCTATTGGGCAAATCGCCTGATCGGTGCCTTGGCCGATGTTCGCTTCCATGAGTGCGGTCGCGCGGTCGAGGATTATCAGGAGAAAGTTGGCGGCATGGGCCACAAGCAGATCCACGACGTCGATGCCGCCGTGGCCGCGCTGCCCGAGGCCGAGGCGCCCGCCGAGCTCGCCCGCGCCAACGAGGCCTTTGCCGAGCTCGTGCGCGTGGAGACCGATGCCCTGTTGGGCAAGGTGCTCTACACCACGAGCTGTGCCATGAAGAACTCCTTCGCGATGAATGACAACGTAAGGTAAAGACGGCCTTGCGGCGAACGAGCGGGACAAACGCCGTCAAAGGCTTCGCCCCGCTCGATTTCTATCTTGGCGATAAAACGATTTTGTGTCGTTCACCCAATCTTGGGTACAAGAACGCCAATGCAGTTGTTCATGATTGGAGCCAACCATGGTTATGAAATTCGATCAGCTTGTTAACGGTGCCATCAACGTGGGCTTCGGCGCCGCTGCCGTTGCCGTTGAGGGCGGCAAGAAGGTCCTTGACGACCTCAATACTAAGGGCGAGCAGGTCCGCAAGGACGCCGGCACCCCCGATATCGCCCGCAGCGTGTCCGATATGTTCGAGCAGGCCGGCGGCACCATTTCCGACCTGACCGAGCGCCTGGGCATGCAGGGCGAGACTGCGGCGCAGCGCGTGCTCGACGAGCTCATCCTGGCTCGCGTCCGGGTTATGACCGCCCCCGAGCGCACGGCCTTCCTGGCCCATGTGCGCGACATCGTCGACTCGGTCGAGGACAACGTGACTTCGGTGCCCGTCGAGTCCGTTGAGCCCGACGATGCAGAGGACACCGAAGAGGCCGAGTAGCAGCGCAGATGGCAGATTCCACCACCGATTACAACAATCTAGATCCCTTGGGTGACGAGACGGCGGTTGTCGATGAGGTTGAGGCCGCCGTCTCGGGTGCTCGTAAGAAGCCACGCGCTGTCGATATGGTCCCCGAGGAGCCCGACGCGATGGCGCCGGACGAGGAGTATCAGCTCACACCGGCAGGTCGTCGTGAGCGCATTGGGCAGATCGTTCGCCTGATCAAAAAGTACCGCGTATGGGATAACCTCACGCCGGTGCGTCTGCGTCGTCTGCTCGAAGAGCTCGGTCCCATGTTCGTCAAGATGGGGCAGATTCTGGCTAACCGCTCCGAGATTTTGCCGCAGCGGTTTTGCGACGAGCTCCGTCGCCTGCGCTCCGACGTAGAGCCGGTGCCATATGAGGTAGTGCTCCGCTGTCTGGAAGAGGAATACGGCCAGCGCCTGGGGCAGATGTTCGACGCGATCGACCCCAACCCGCTCGGAAGCGCGTCGCTCGCGCAGGTGCACCGCGCCCGTCTGGTGACCGGCGAGGACGTAGCCGTTAAGGTGCAGCGCCCCGGCGCGCAACAGGTCATGGCGCAGGACATCGACATCATCCGTTCGGTGGTGCGCATCGTTTCCAAGTTCGTCAACACCGATCAGTTTGTTGACCTGCACGGTGTGGTCGAAGAGCTGTGGACCTCATTTCGCGAGGAGACCAACTTTTTGGCCGAGGCCAAAAACCTCAACGATTTCTATGACTTCCACAAAAGCGTGCACGGCGTTTCGTGTCCCAAATCCTACCTGGACCTTTGCACCGAACACGTCGTGGTCATGGACTACATCGACGGCATCTCCATTGCCGATCCCGAGCGCCTGGTGGCCGAGGGCTATGACCTGGAAAAGATCGGCTCGGCGATCGTCGAGGACTATTCGACGCAGGTGCTCGACGACGGCTTTTTCCATGCCGACCCGCATGCGGGAAACATCATCCTCAAAGACGGCATTGTCTACTTTATTGACCTGGGCATGGTCGGGCGCATGTCGAGCCACGACCGCGGTATCGTCAAGGATATGATTTTCGCCGTGGCCGAGGGCGATGTGCCCAAGCTCAAGGATTCGCTCATGCGTTTTGCCGTGACGCGCGGTGATTCGGCCGAGCTCGATCATTCGGCCTTTTTGTCCGATTTGGACTTTATCGTAGCCGACTTTGCAGGACTCGATCTTAAGGACCTGGATATCGGCGAGTTTTTGACCTCGTTGCTAAACCTGGCGCGCAAAAACGACGTTGAGCTGCCGAGCGTGGTGACGATGTTCGCCCGCGGCATGGTGACGCTCGAGGGTCTGCTGACCGAGTACATGCCCAACGTCAACATGATCCAGATCATCCAAGCGCACATCAAAAACGAGAAGAGCGCCTATGCGCGCGTCCGCGAAATGGGGCGCGATCTTGCCGCGAGCAGCTATCGCGCGGCAAAAGGCTCGCTCGAGGCGGCCGAGTATCTGGGCTTGGCGTCGCGTATGCTCACGCGCGGTCAACTTAAGGTAAACACGCAGATCATGAGCAGCGATAAGGCGCTGCGACAGCTGGGTGGAATTATCGACCGCATGTCGATGGCAATTGTGATTGCCGGCCTGTTTATCGGTTCGTCGGTGGTGTACTACGCGCGCATCGAGCCGGTTGTGTTTGGTATCCCGGTGATTGGCTTTATGGGCTACGTGAGCGCGCTGGTGCTGGCGCTGATGCTGGGCCGCGAGATCTGGCGCAACAGCCACGGCGGCAAGCGGTAATGACCCCTGGGGGACGGAGTAAAACGGATCATTTTGCTCAGCGATCCATCCATGCCCTAGTCTATCGCAAACCATAGCTTTTACCTTGGGCTTCGCCTGCGTGCGGGACCCTTTTGCGTGATACCATAATGACAGTAATAATCGATGGCCTAGATGGTGGTGCGGAGACGCACGAATGCGCGGTTTTCCTGCGCGTTTGGGAGAATCGGGGTGCAAGTCCCCGGCTGTACCAGTAACCGTAATTCCTCTTGGCCCGGGATGGTCGCGTTGCAGATCGGACGGCGCGCCCGGGTCGGTAAGGTTAAGTCGGATCGCCTCCCATCTTGCATGCGGCTGCGGCGTATGCCGCCGGTGTGCATAGGGCTCTGGAGGGAAGGGGGACCCCGATGGGGGAACTCGAGCGTAACATGCGCGATGACGTGGGGCAGCCGCTGGGCAATGCTCCAAGTACAGACAATGGGGGACAAATGGATATGTTTGAGGACGAGCGCGAGCGCGCCTCGCTGCATCGCCGTGGCGCAATTGCGCGCGGCGTAGCCAAGCGCGGCCTGGTGGCATTCCTGGCCTTCGCGATGGCCCTTGGCACCACACCGGCTCAGCTGTGGGCCGAGGGCGCCGAGGGCATTGCCGAGGCTGTGGCTCAGGCTGCGACGCCGGGCGAGGACGCAGCGCTTGCGGGCGGTGCCGCTGAGCAGAGCGGCGCCGAGTTTTCGGATTCTGGGAGCGCGTCTACAACTAGTGCCGCCACAACTGAGGCGGCAACTGGCGACGAAGGCTCGGCGACAGGGGAGAGCCCTGCCACGAGCGAGCAGTCTTCGACGGCATCCGCTGGCCAAGCAGGATCTGCCGCCGCGGCTGCCGTCCAGACAGAGAACCCGACAGAAACCGGCGATGTCGCCAAGAAGCAAGTCGAGGTCTCGTTCTCGATTATCGGCACCGATGCCGACGGCAAGGCTCAGACCTGGGTGGCACCTACGCAACTCAAGCTCGACGAGGGCGCGACGGCTGCGGATGCCTTCGTTAAGCTGCAGCAGAAGACGGGCTTCAAGGCGGATTACGATCCGAACACGGCATACGGTTTCTACCTCAAAAGCATCACATCCCCGAGCGATGGCCGTACGCTTGCCTTCGATCCGGCGACTTATGCCTACTGGCAGCTGTTCGTCGACGGCGCGTCTTCCTCGGTTGGCGCGAGCAGCGTCAAGCTCACCCAAGGGCAGAAGATTGAGTTTGCCTATACGGCTGGTAGCGCGTCCCCTGTCGTTAAGGACCAGGTTGCCGCAAATGTGACCGTCATTGGTCGCGATGCCCAGGGCAAGACTCAGACTTGGGTCGATAACGCGCAGTATGTGGTGACGTCCGGTTCGAGCGCGCTTGACCTTACGAAGGCCGCGCTCGAGGCGAATGATATTGACGCCGTTGCTGCGGGCTCCTTCATTCTGAGCCTTAAGTACAACGGTGTTGAGCTGGGTACGCCCCAAGATTATTCGACCTATTGGCAACTGTTCATCAACGGCAAGTCGAGTGACTATACGGCGGACAATGTCACCATCCATGCCGGCGATACCGTTACGTGGTTCTACGGTGGCTGGGGCGACCAGCTGCCCTCCGATTCTGTCCATGCTTCTGTTCAGGTTCTCGGTAAGGACAAGGACGGCAAGCAGCAGGTTTGGGCTTCGACGGGCCAGACGAGTCTCAAGGCAGGCTCCACTGCTAAGGATCTCCTTGAGCAGACCGGCCTTAAGCTCGATGCTAGCGAATCGTCTTGGGGCTGGTTCCTCAACGGCATTTATTCGCCGTTCGATGGTAAGTCCTATGGCTGGGATGCTGCGACCAGTAGCTATTGGCGCTTCTACGTAAATGGCAAGTTCGCCGACGTTGGCGCCGGTGCCTACGAGCTCCATGAGGGCGATGCCATCACCTTTATGTATGGTGCTGACGCCGATGCCCTTCCTGGCCAGGTGCTTGGGTCTGTCGATGTTATCGGTCCCGATGTCAACGGCAACAATACTCGCTGGGGCTCGGCAAGCAGTGTTTCTTTGCCTGAAGGCTCTACTGCCCAGAACCTTATTGAGACGGTCCTGAAGGCCAAGGGCGTTACGTACAACGGCTCCCAGAGTGGTGAGTACTGGTTCCTGAATTCCATTACTTCGCCGTTTGATCACAAGTCGTATGGTTGGGATGCTGCGACCAATAAATATTGGCATCTGTATATCAACGGAGAGTCCTCCTTACTCTGCGCCAATCAGATTACGCTCAAGAGCGGCGATAAGGTTACGCTTGCCTATACCACCGACGATTCGGCCATGCCCGATCCCGACAAGATTGTCGTGGACCCGGGTGCGACGACTCCTGATTGGGATGCCGAGTGGGCCGGCTACGGCAACAGTGGCAACGGTTCGACCGTAACGGATGCCAAGACGCCTGCGCAGGCCGCCGGTCTTAAGTGGGCCTTCGATTGGAAGGCCGAGTCTGGTCAGCAGTATGCCAACTGCAGCGAGCCCGTTATCGCTAACGGCTTTGTGTACATCGCGACCGAGAACGAGCTCATTAAGATCGATTCGTCCACGGGCAAAAAGGTTGCCTCTGCGCCGCTTGCCTCCAAGGTGAGCTATACCTCTCGTCCGATCTATACCAATGGCCTTATCATCGTTCCGCTCAACGGCGGTGCGGTCCAGGCGATTACTGCAGACAAGCTGATCTGCAAGTGGCTGACGCCTGGTTTGACGGACTTGACGCAGAGCTCCTGCACCGTCGTTTCGGACGGCGAGTACGTCTATGTAGGCACGGTCGATATTTCGTATGACGAGAATTACAACGCGACCTACGGCAACGGCTCCTTTGCGCGCATTAAGATTGCCACGGGCGAAGTTTCTTGGCAGAACATCGACCCTGCCGAGGGCTATTACTGGACTGGTGCTGCGCTGACGGATAAGTACACCATTGTTCCTACGAGCGCGGGTACGCTTAAGTGCATTGATAAGACGACGGGCGATGTCGTTTCGACCATGAAGCTCGGCGCTGTTGCAAATGCCGATTGCATTGCCGATCCGTCCAATGGTTCGACCTTCTATCAGATGACGCACGACGGAAAGCTCCATGTGATTTCGCTCTCGGCGAAGGGCGTACTGAGCGAGCAGAAGACGGTTGATCTGGGGCTTACGAATAATCTGAGCGCCCCTGCGGTGTCTGGTGACAATCTGATTGTCGGCGGACAGACGGCTACGGGCTCTGCTCTGGTTCTCTATAACCTGAAGACGGGTAAGATCACGATGGTCGCTGCTGCCGACGGCAAGGCGCTGCCGGCTGGCCTCAACGGTATTGCTGCTACTCCGCTGGTGAGTGTTCAGGGCGGCAAGACCTATGTGTACTTCACCGTTAACAGCGCGGATAGCAAGGATTACGTCAACTACTCTGCTGGTGGTGGCGTGTATCGCTATACGCTCGGCGATGCAGAGGCGACGCAGATTTATGATGCGGCTGGCCATTACCAGCACTGTGACTCCCCGGTCATTGCCGATGCATCTGGCAACCTGTACTACATCAATGACTCGGGCACGCTGTTCAAGCTTGGGGCCGTTGAGTCTTGGACGGTTGCCTTTAATTCCAATGGCGGGTCTGCTTGCGACACTAAGTTTGTTGCTACGGCCGATGGCAAGCTGGTCAAGCCGGCCGATCCGACGCGCGATGGCTACACTTTCGGCGGTTGGTTCACCGATGAGGCTTGCGCGCAGGCGTATGACTTTAGCACGCCGGTGACGGCCGACCTGACGTTGTATGCCAAGTGGACCAAGAATGCCGTTAACCCTGGCGGTAATGGCGGTTCTGGCACTAATGGTGGCAACGGTGGCGTTGGTTCGAATGGCGGCGGCGGTTCTAGTACCGGTACTGATTCCGGCACTGGCGCTGGCGCGGGTTCTGGCTCCGGCTCGAAGGGCGGCGCTATTGCCCCGGGCAAGAAGCCGGTGACCAAGACGACGGTGTCGACCAAGACCGAGACCAAGGACAACAAGTCCGACAAGAAGTCCGACAAGAAGTCCGATTTCAAGTCCGATACGGGTGCTGTTTCCACGACCACTGCTAAGAAGTCCTCTAGTGCTTCCGAGCAGGAGACTGGCACCAATCCGCTCGCCATCGTTGGCATCGCCGCCGGCGTCATCGGTCTCGCCATCGTCGGCGTGTTCGTGTTCACCAAACGTCGGTAGGTGAGGGCTGTGTCCAATAAATCCAAGGACGCTGACCCCAAGCAACCAAATTCCTCGTTCATTCAGTTCGACGATGCAAAGCAACAGGGCGCCGCTTCGGCGGCGTCCGCCCCTCGACGGAAGGCGCTTACTGGCGTCCTGACCGCCGCGTGCGTTGCGCTAATTGTCATATCGCTGGGCTTCGTCCATCCTTCCGAGAGCGGCGCCTGGTCCATTGACTGGATCGTTCAGACCGTGACGGGGGAGAGCGTCGTCGCGAAGGACGCCAAGGGGTCTGACTCGACCGTCGCTTCGGGTAAAGCTGGCTCCAAGGATTCCAAATCTTCGGATGGTGCGAACGACGAGTCTAAGGGTTCGGATAAATCTGACTCTAAGAAGGAGTCCGAGTCTTCGGACAAGGAATCAAACAAGGGCTCGGATAGCAAAAAGTCCGAAGACAAGGATGGCAAGAAGTCTGGAGAGAAGAACAGCAATAAAAAGACCGACGGCAATCAGTCGACTTCTCAGAACTCGACTTCTTCTGGCGGGGCCGGCTCTACGCCTGGCGCCTCCTCCTCATCCAGCGGGGCATCTTCTGTCCCCGATAACGGCAACGCCTCTACTGGCGACCAGGGCAGCTCGCAGCAGCCTAGCTACGTTACGGTGACGGTTTCGGTCACATCGAGCTCTGTGGGCAATCCTGTGTCCTCTGGTGGCACCTTTACCTTTAACGAAGGCGCTACCGTCTACGATGCCCTGTGCGCGCTGGGCCTTTCTGTCAACGCACATGGCTCGTCGTACGGCACGTATGTCTCCGCGATTGGTGGTTTGGCCGAGAAACAGTACGGCGGCACGAGCGGCTGGATGTACTCCGTCAACGGCACAACGCCCATGACGGCCTGCAGTAACTACGTTCTCTCCAATGGCGACAACGTTGTTTGGTATTACGTAACGGGCTAGAGGCCTCGACATAGCGCGCCAGACGGGCGGTTCGGACCAACATCCGGACCGCCCGTTTTTCATGCGAATGGGACTGGGTCGCCGGGTCTCTCTGCAAACAAAAAAACCGGTTGGAACGGGAATTCCAACCGGTTATACATTCAAGCAAATAGTGAATCGACTACGACCGTGCGCCCTCGAGGAAGAAGCGGCGGCTGAAGTAGTTGTACCAGGTGACGAGGAACGTGGCGATGGCCTTCATGGCCTGGTAGCCGATGCTCAAAAACGTGACGCCCACAAACATGTACAGGTCGTTGAGGCCCAGGCCGATCACCGACAGGATGGTGAAGATCGTGAACTCGCGCTTGCGGCTCATGCCTTCGCGGTGGTCGAACACGTACTTCATGCTGAGCCAGTAGTTGACCACGACGGACGTGATAAACGAAACCGTGGTGCTCATCAAAAAGTCAAGGTGGAACAGCTCGACGAGCGCAATGAGCATGCCCCAGTCGATGCCAAAGGAGATAAGACCCACGACAGCAAACTTGAGGAACTGCTTGGTATGAGGTTGTGCCAGCGCCTTGCGCACGTAATCACATCCAATGCGTTGATGAATCGAGCAGAGGATACTTTAGAGCTTTTACAAGGGAAACGTAAGGTCTTTGCCAAGAACTATATGAACTCGCCAAATTTTCAAGAGCTAATCCGCAAACGTTGAAAATTTGCCCGTAAACGAACGATGCCCACGGGCGATACTGTACTGAGCACGCATTGTCCGTGGGCATCGTAAGGCTGTAAGGTTGCGAGTTACTTGGTCTCGTCACCCTCCAGGAAGATCTTTCGGGTCACAAAGTTGTAGACCATGACAAGCGCGGTGGCGCAGATCTTGGCGATATTGGCCTCGAGCCCCAGACCGGCGTTGAGTGTCAGCACGATACCGTCGTTGAGTGCCAGGCCGATCACGGACAGCACGACAAAGATGATGAACTCGCGGCGGCGGCTCATGCCTTCCTTGTGCGCAAACACGTACTTCATGCTTGCGAGGTAGTTAAAGATGAGTGAGATGATAAAGCCGCTGGTGTTGGCGATTAGGATGTTGAGGCCCAGACCGTAGTGGAGCAGATTCATAATGCCAAAGTCGATAACCGTGGCAATGACACCGACGACGCCAAATTTCATGATCTGCGCAAGGAGCTTTTGCATGGTACCTGCCTTAAGCCGGCGCCGGGGCGCCGTGGGGATGACAAACTTAGCAAGTTTAGCCAATCCCCGCGGGTGGTGCTAGGCGCGCTCCTCGATAGCACCGTTTCTATATGCATCGAGGAGCTGGCGCAGGTCCTGGATTTGGCTGCGGATCTTGGCGCCAGTATCGGTGTCGCTTACCATGCGGCGACGGTCTGCTTGGTCAAAACGGTTGGTCTCGCTTTCGATGTCCACGTTGCGCGTGAGTGCCTCGGCAACCGTCGTAAAGGCCCGGTGCGACTTGAGGCGGCAGCCGCGCGAGCTCGAGATGAGCGTATAGCCGGCGATGCCCGTCTTGGGATGGTAAGCGCGGCAGAAGCCGCCATCGATGACCAGCAGCTTGCCCTCGGCGCGGATGGGCTGCTCGCCCTTGGTGGTTTTAACGGGCGTGTGGCCGTTGATGATGTGGCCGGTCGGCGAGCATGCCATGGGCGCGACGCCAAACTCGCGCATGATATCATCGCAGACCGAGGGCGACTTGGTAAGCGTAAAGTACGGGTCCATCGGCTCGACCCAGGTGCTCTTATCGGCGATATAGGCGCGCTCAAAGGTACGCACCAGGCGTCCGCTGGCGGGTGAATTGAAGCCAATCCACAGGTACCACATCCAGTCGAGGGCATCGCGGTCGCCCACGCGCCACGCGCGGCGGGCGATGTGGTCGCAAAAATCGAGATAATCGCGGCCAGCGTGCCAGGTGCCCAGGCAGTTCATGCTGCTAAAGGTGCCGTCTTCGTTGAGCGGAACGCAGCCGTGGAAGAGCAGGTTGCCGTTGGCGACCTTGTACATCGAGCCGTGGGTGTAGAGGAAATCGATATGGCGATGCAGGTGATCGGCGGTTACAAACTCGGACACGAGCTTGTCGATGATGTGCTGCTCCTGAGACGTGAGCGTGTAGGGGTCCGCCGGGTCGACGGTGGGGAAGTCGTTGGTCGTGAGCGGCCACACGCTGCCGTCGGCGAGCGTGACCGTGCCGGTGTCGTGGTCGATCTTGTCGAGTAACAGGCGGTCGGTCATATCGAACTCGGGGTGGCGCTGGATAATCTGGCCCTCGAGCTTAAAGAGCAGCACGTTGATGGCCTTGATCAGCGGGGTGATGGACTCACCGGCGGTGTAGGTGGCATCGGCAAAGGCGACAAGCTCACGCAGCGAGATGCCGTAGTCGTTCTCCAGGATCTCGTAGTTGTCGTAGCGTAGGTTGTTGCGCAACACCGTGGCGATGCAGGCGGGCTCACCGGCCGCAGCGCCCATCCACAGCAGGTCGTGGTTGCCCCACTGGATGTCGAGTGAATGGTAGGTGAGCAGACGGTCCATAATTTTGGCCGCGCCGCCGCCGCGGTCGAAGATGTCGCCCACCAGGTGCAAGTGGTCGACGGCCAGGCGCTTGATGAGCGAGGCGAGCGACTCGATAAAGTCGTCGGCGCTGGCGGTCTCTAGGATGGACTCCACGATGCGCTCGTGATAGCGCACGCGATAGTTGTTCTCGTCCGGGTGCGTGTGCAACAACTCGTCGATGATGTAGGCGTAGTCGCGCGGGATGGCCTTACGCACCTTGGAGCGCGTGTAGCGGCTTGAAAGTGAGCGAGCGACCATGATGAGCTGGTCAAGCATCGTCTTGTACCAGGTTGGCGAGTCCTCGCGCCGGCTGCGGACCAGGTCGATCTTCTCGCGCGGGTAGTAGATGAGCGTACACAGCTCGCCCTTTTCGTCAAAGGAGAGCGTGTCGCCAAAGATCTCGTCGACATGTTCGCGCACGACGCCCGAGCAGTTGTTGAGGATGTGCATAAAGGCTTCGTACTCACCATGCACGTCGCTCATAAAATGCTCGGTGCCCTTGGGTAGGTTGAGGATGGCCGAGAGGTTGATAATTTCGGTAAATGCGGATTGTTCGGTGGGGAACTGTCTCGACAGCAGGCGCAGATACTTGAAGTCTTGCGGGTTGCGATCGAATGCGACCATGAAACACCTTCCGATGGGGCTGGTAAAACTGATAAACAGCGTCAAACGTTTACCAGTATGCGCCGCTTTTGTTTCGATTTTGCGCCAGCGGCTGAATTGTCGGCTGAACGGTTTGGTAAATCGATTTAGTGAAGGTAGATGTGTTGGTCGGGTGGAGACGACAGAGGGTGTTTTCTCAGATATTTATGCGTCGGGTCGGTGGAGACGATGGTGGTAAAGATGTTCACTATTTTTGGTTCGATTTGGTAAATAGTGGACATATGTACCGCATGTAGGCTCACTGTGCGATAATTTGCGCAGCAATGAGTAAGGAGCCTCATATGAGTGATTTTGTCCTGACCTGTGAATCCGCCGCCGATCGAACCCGTGAGTTCTTTGCGTCGCGCAATATCCCTGTCGTGTGTTTTCATTACGAGATCGACGATGTTGTCTATACGGACGATCTGTATCAGTCGATTACGCCGGACGAGTTTTTTGCCCAGATTGCCGCGGGCGCCATGCCCAAGACGTCTCAGGTGAGCGTGGGTGAGTACGAGGAGTTTTGGGAGCCGTTTGTTGCCGAGGGTAAAGACGTGCTGCACCTGACGTTGTCGTCGGGTATTTCGGGCACGTATGGATCGGCCTGCGTCGCGGCGCAGATGCTTGCGGATCGCTATCCCGAGGGCGGCAAGGTGCGCGTCATCGATTCGCTGGCGGCGTCTTCGGGCTTTGGCCTGTTGTTGGAATATGCCGCCGATGTGCGCGATAGTGGGGCTTCACTCGACGAGACGGCTGCCTGGATCGAGGAGCACAAGCTCAACCTGCACCACTGGTTCTTCTCGACCGATCTGTCGAGCTACCTGCGCGGCGGTCGCATTTCGGCCGCGAGCGCGATCATCGGCACGGCGCTTAAGATTTGCCCGCTTATGACGGTCGATTGCGAAGGTAAGCTGTCGCCACGTGAGAAGATTCGCACTAAGAAGCGCGCGATTTCCGAGATGGCTAAGACCATGATGGCACACGTACAGGACGGTGCAGATTATTCGGGTAAGTGCATCATGTCGCAGTCGGCGTGCCGCGAGGATGCCGAGGCGGTCGCGGCGCTGATTGAGGAACAGGTTCCGCAGCTTAAAGGCAAGATTGAGATCAATGACATCGGTACTCTGATTGGCTCGCATACCGGACCTGGTACGGTGGCGCTCTTCTTTATGGGCGACAAGCGCGTGGATTAATTTGCCCCATCACGTCGCTGCATGATTGCTCAAACGAAAACGGCCCGCCTCACGTTTGTGGGGCGGGCCAAGATGTTTTGCTAGCGTTTCTTTCCGCGGAAGAAAAAGCCGTGCAGTGACGGCTTGAGGCCGCGGTTGGCGCGATGCTCCTCGACGCGCTCGTGGATCGAAGCGACGCGCTCGATGACTTCGTCGGGAATCGGCACATCGGGATTCATGTTCTCGACTTGGCTGACCTCGGCGGCGGCGACCTGGTCGATAATGGGCACGTCGTCGCGCGAGATGACAGGTGTGGCGTCTTCCTTCATCTTGCGATAACGCTGCATCATGTCGGTCTGTAGCTGCTGGGCCGAAGGCGGTGTCCAGATGATGGCGTTGGCGCCGGCGGCGATGGTCTCGCGAATGCTCTCGGGCGTCTTGCCGCCCGGCGCGATAAGCGGCAGGTTGGGATAGTGCTCGCGCAGCTCGCGTAGGACCTGGGGCGTGTTCTTGCCGGCGGCGATGTTGAGAATCTTGGCTCCAGCGCGCACCTTGGCGTGGGCATCGTCGTCGCAGCGAACGACCGTGGCGATGACGGGGATGTCGGCGATGTTGGTGATGTGCTCGACCATCTCGGCAGTAGCGGGGGAGTTGACCACGCAGCCCGCCGCGCCCTGCATCTCGGAGACGGCTGCCATCTGCACGGAGCGCTTACCGGTCGTAGTTCCGCCACCCACGCCTACAAAGACCGGGCACTCGGCGACGGTCAGCAGCGCTTGCGTAATGGCGGGCTGCGGCGTGAAAGGGTAGACCGCAAAGACGGCGTCGGCGTTGGAGTTGCGGATAACCGCGACATCGGTGGTGTAAATGAGCGACTTGATGCGTCGGCCAAAGAGCGTGAAGCCGCTGGCCTCCTCGATCTCGTCGGGCATGCGAAGGGCAGCCTTGCGCAGGCGTCCGTCGATGGGCAGGGGCTCCATAGGGAGCAGGCCGTTGGGCGTGACGGCTATTTGGGGCTCGGTGAACTCGTCTGCAAGCTCGACCTCGGAGAAATCGACCGAGGCGACGATGTCCTCGTGAACCTCGGCGGGCACATCGATGGGAGCTTGGTCGTTTGCCGCGGCAGGCGTGTCGAAGGAGCTGGTGCCGACAAAGGCGTCGACGCGCTCGTTTAGGTCGTTGAGGGTGTCCATGGAGACTCGATTCTGTGTGACGACGGCCGGCACGATGCAGCCGGAATTGCGAATGCTAAATCGTTTGACGAGTTGATTTTTCCCCGCCGCGCCATCCGTTAGACCGAAGGGCAGGCGAACGTGAAGGAGCTGTGGTGGCGGGGATCGAGGTGCTATCTTGAAAGTCCCGTTTAAAAGAGAGGTGACGCGGTATGGAATTTTCGGCAATGTTGGGCTCGATTGGCCTGTGTGTGGGCGCAATCGTTGCCGCCGCGGTCATCTACTTTGTGGTCACGGCCATCAAGGGCAAAAGGGCCGAGCGCAAGGAGCGCGCGATGCTTAAACAGCATCGCGACCAGCAGGGCAAACGCGCACAGAAATAGCTTGTTGAGTTTTGGATCCGTGCGCTAGCTGCGTTTTCGGATCAGGGCAATGTAGAAGCCCTCAAAATCGCGGCTAGGCGGAATGGTCAGCGTGGCGGGCATACCGTTGGCGATGGCCGAGACATGGCCGGCGGCGATGGCCTCGGTGAGGGCGTTGCACTCGATATGCGGCTCCTCGCCGGCATCCTGGGCGCGACGCGCTTCACTTTCGCTCGGTGTGCCGTCGAGGGGGATAAGCTCGCAATCCATGTGCTTGTCGAGGGCCTCTTGCAGGGCGTCCTCGTTTTCCTGCGGCAAGATCGAACAGGTCGAATAGACGAGCGTGCCGCCCGGTTTGAGGGCACCCATGGCGCGGTCCAGAAGTGCTCGCTGCGAGCGGGCGCACTTGCTCAGCAACTGCTCGGTGAGGCCGCGCAGGCTTTTCTCGTTGCCACTGATGACGGTGCCCGTGCCGGTGCAAGGAGCGTCGAGCAGGATGCGGTCAAAGCGGAAGAACTCGTCGAGCTCGCGTGCGTCGATGCGCATGACGGGCACGTTTTTGGCACCTTGGCGGTGGAGGTTGGACTCAAGCTTTTCGGCGCGGGGAATGCTCATCTCGCAGGCCGTGAGGTGTGCCTGGCCCTGGGTGAGGGCGGCGATCTGCGTCGTCTTGCCGCCAGGGGCTGCGCACATGTCCAGGATGTCCTCGCCTGCCTGGGCGCCCAGGACCAACGGCGGCATCATGGACGACAGGCTCTGCAGATAGATCTTGCCGTCGCGGTAGATGTCGAGATCCCACAGATCGGAAACCTGGGCCTCGGGCAGGATAAAGGCGTCCGGGTACCAGGCGACGGGGTTGTGGGCGATGCCAGCGGCATCGAGCGCCGCAGCGATGTCCTCGGCGGTTGCCTTGAGCGTGTTGGCGCGCAGTGTGACCGGGCGTGTGACCGCGGCGCCGAAGCCCTCGATCATGAGCTCGGCATCGGCGGGCGCATAGGCGCCGGCGACCGTGTCGACCATAAAGCGCGGCAGGTCGGCGGCGCAGGGAAGGGCGGCAAGCTGGTCGGAAAGCTCGGTGGCGGCAAATTGCCTGAGCTTGAGCTCGGGCTTGACCTGCTTTTTCTGCTTACGACGACGCGGCTTGGACATCCGTCTTTCCTTCCACCTAAATGATTATTCTGGGACGGGGATTAAATAAGGCTCTGTTAGACCAGGATTGACATTCCGCCCCGTCATCTTCTTGCGATTGCACAATGGTCGCCCCTTGTCGAATCTGAATCCGGCAAGGGGCGATG
>JAHAAK010000020.1 GCA_018376905.1 Collinsella sp.
GGGCCGGCCGGTCCGGCCCTCAGGGTATCGGGTTCCCACATTCATCCGTACATGTACGGATGAATGTGGGAGGTGTTCGGATGAAGTCGATAATCAAGGCTGGCGGGCCGACATCTACCGTTCGCCAGCCCGATGGTCCCCGGGGCGGGGAGAGCGCTATAATGCATTCTGCATCTTGGATTGTTACTCCTGTGTGGAGGCATGCCCAAGAGCAATACAACACGGATTGTTACGTAAGGCATGACCGCAATAGCACTGCTATTGGCTATCATGCCTTTTTCTGTGAGTGTTCTTGAAAGGAGGTTCACCATGCTTGCAATTAAAAAGCTTAACAACAACGCGGTTCTTTGCCGTGACGGACAGGGGCGAGATGTCATCGCCATGGGCAGGGGCGTCGGTTTCGGCGGAGATTTTCCTCGAGAGCTCCCTCTTTCTAAAATCGAGCATACGTTTTACGACATTGATCCTAAAGGACAAGATGTCATGAGGGATCTTCCCTCGGATATCGTGATGTTTGCGGCGAAAGTTATGGACATCGTTGCCAACGAACTGCCCTACGACCTCTCGACCAATGCGACGCTGTTCATGGCTGATCACCTGTCGTTTGCCGTTGCGCGAGCCCAAAAGGGGGTCCGCATCGCGATGCCTCTTGCCTATGAAGTGCGGGAGACGTATCCGAAGGAATACAAGGCTGCCCAGTTTATCGTCATGCGACTCGAGAAGGAGCTCGGAGAGCGGCTTCCCAAGGATGAGATTGCCAGTATTGCGATGAATCTCGTGAACGCACGGGTTGTTGAAGCCGTCAAAGCCACGGCCGAGCCCGCAAAGCAGTTCGACGATATGCTCGAGGACGTTATCGAGATTCTCGAAAGCGATTTCCGCATTATTGTCGACCGCGATTCCTTTGATTTCACCCGCTTCGCCACGCATCTGCGGTACCTGTTCAAGCGCATTCAAGCCGGCGAGTCGCTGAACAGCGCCAACATGCAGATGTACAAGAACTTTCGTGAGGAGTTTCCGCAGTTGGCAGAGTGCGTGAAGCATATCGGTTCCTATTGTCGTGAAACGTGGGACGCCACGCTCTCCGAGGAGGAGGAACTCTATCTGATGATCCATCTCAACCGGATCATCTCCAAAAAAGGATTGTAACCCGTAGCCATTCGGGGCATGACCTTTGCCGATTCGAACAGTAAGCCAAGATTGTGCAAAGGAGCCAATGATGGCAAATTACAAAAAGGTGGCAGAGCAGATTCTCTCCACTGTGGGCGGGGCGGAAAACGTGGCTTCGGTTACGCATTGCATGACGCGCCTGCGCTTCAACCTCAAGGATGAAAGCCTCTCGAATGATGAGAAGCTTGAGGACATCTCGTCTATCATCAGCGTCGTGCACGCCGGAGGGCAGGTGCAGCTGGTGGTCGGGCCCACGGTCGACAAGGTCTACGACGAGGTTTGTAAGCAGGGCGGATTCGAGGTCACGGTATCGATTGACGAGGAACTCGATGGCCCTCAGCTTAGCTGGAAGGAGCGCTTGGCGCCTAAGCACCTCTTCAATCAGCTGCTCGATGCCGTGAGCGGCGCTATCACCCCGATCCTTCCGATCTTTTGTGTCGCCGGTATCTTCAAGATGCTCGTTATTCTGTTTGGGCCCGAAGGCGCCGGTTTTATGTCCGAAACGAGCGACCTGTATCGGATCCTTTCCCTGGTGGGCGATGCGGCGTATTACTACTTCCCGGTGTTTGCCGCCTATAGCTCGGCTAAGAAGTTCAAAACGAGTCCTGTGCTGGCACTGCTCATCGCTGTTGTGATGATTTATCCCGACATGCTCGCTATTGTTGAGGACGGAAAGCCTTTCAGCGTCTTCGGCATCCCCATGCAGCTCGTCAACTACACCCAGGCTGTTCTTCCGGTCATCTTGATCACCTGGGCCCAGTCCTATGTTGAGCGCTTCTTTAAGAAGATCTCGCCTGATATGTTGCGCATTCTGATCGTACCCGTGGGTACGGTGCTCGTGATGTTGCCGGTCGCGCTGTGCCTCTGCGGCCCTGCCGTCCAATTTGTCATGGGCCTTGTGGCCGATTTCATCATTTGGCTCGCCTCTGTTGCCGGTCCCGCTGCGACCGCGGTTATCGGCGCATTCTGGAATCTGATCATCGCCACCGGCATGCACGTGCCGATCTATACCGCCATATTGCCCGCCGCGCTCCAGAACGGTTACGACGCCATCTTATACCCCGGCACCGCGGTTGTAGCCTACACCACGCTTGCCATCGCGCTCGCCTATGGCCTGCGCGCTAAGGACAAGGAGAGTCGAGCCACGGGCTGGAACTTGTTCATCACCTATGCCTTCGGTCGCGTGAGTGAGCCCATCATCTACGGCATCCTGTTTCGCGACAAGAAGGCTCTTGCCTGGAACATGATTGGTGGTGCTGTCGGTGGTCTGCTGGTAAGCCTTCTTCATGCCAACGTCTATATCTTCACTGGCGTTGGTTTCCCATGGATGAACGTGCTCATGTTTGCTCAGGATATCATCCCTGGCACCATCGGGTGTCTTGCTGGCGGTGCCGTGACGTTTGCGTTGGCGATGATTTTTGGATTTGAAGGACAGGAGAAGATGCCGTTGAAGTCCAAGAGCGGCGATTCTGAGGCCGTTGAATCCGTCGAGGCATAAGAGGCTACTACACAAATATGCTCCCCAGCCGTTGCGCGGTCCGACCCCTTGGCCGCGCAACGGTACTGTGCTGTTGCGCGGCACTTGCCGAGTCCGTTGCGTTCGACAGTGTGGGCCGGGAATTTGATAGAAAGGACGACACCATAATGTTTAGAGAAGATTTTTTATGGGGCGGGGCTCTGGCTGCAAACCAGTGCGAGGGAGGATGGAACGAAGGCGGTCGCGGTTTAGCCAATTCCGACATGCTGCCGTTTGGCGATCAACGCATGGACGTCATGCGGGGAGACCTTGATCCGCGTGCGTTGGCACCCGACAGCTTCTATCCCGCTCGCAAGGGCATTGATTTTTACCATAGGTACAAGCAGGATATTGAACTGTTTGCCCAGATGGGTTTTAAATGCCTGCGCTTATCAATCGCCTGGAGCCGCATTTTTCCCAAAGGAGACGAAGCCGAGCCCAATGAAGAAGGCCTTGCCTTTTACGAGGATGTTTTTAGGACGTGTCGCGCGCATGACATTGAGCCTTTGGTGACGCTCAACCACTATGATGTCCCCATGCATCTCGTCGATGCGTATGGCGGATGGCGCGATCGCAGGTTGGTCGACCTGTTCGAGCGATATTCGCGTACCGTGTTCGAGCGCTATCGGGGATTGGTCAATTATTGGCTGACCTTTAACGAGATCAACATCATGACGCAGGCGTGCTTTATGGCGGCGGGGATCATCTTCGAGCAAGGGGAGAATCGCTATGCAACGGTTCACACGGCCGTGCACCATGTATTGGTTGCGAGCGCCCGTGCGGTCGGGGCGTGTCATGAACTGTGCCCTGGGGCGAAGATCGGTTGCATGCTCAACGCAGGTGTCTTCTATCCGGCTACATGTGATCCGGACGATGTGCTGGCTGCGCAGGCTGAGAATCGCAGCCATTACATGTTTACCGACGTCCAGGTGCGCGGTGCGTACCCGAGCTATGTTCTCAAGGAATACGCCCGCCATGGTTTTGAGGTGCCCTATCGGGATGATGACCGCGAAGTACTGGCTGCAAACCTGGTCGATTTCGTCTCGTTTTCGTATTACTCGACGCGCGTCGCAAAAGCGCATGCGGAAGGTCAGTTCGATTCGAACCTTCTTCGCTCGGCGCCTAATCCGTATCTAAAACAGGAGCCTTGGGGGAGGTTTATCGACCCCAAAGGGCTGCGCGTCACCATGAATGAAATCTGGGATCGCTATCAAAAGCCGCTGTTCATCGTCGAAAACGGTTTGGGTGCTCCTGATGTGCCGGAAGATTCGGGTGAAATAGAAGACGACTATCGAGTTGAATACCTGCGGGCCCACATCGAGGCGATGAGGGAGACCGTCGAGCTCGACGGGGTGGAACTCATGGGATATACCTGTTGGGGCCCGATCGATTTGGTTTCGGTCGCCACAGGACAGATGCGTAAGCGCTACGGGTTTATCTATGTCGATCGAGACGATAGCGGTGCGGGCTCGTTTGAGAGACGTAAAAAGAAAAGCTTCGAATGGTACCGACGCGTAATAGCAAGCAATGGCGAAGACCTTGCGTAATAACGTTAAGATGGACAAATGCGCCCGTTGGGGGAATAGTCGTGCCACTTCGCTTGACAACAGGCTAAACTAGCTAATAAACATTTACTATTCTGTTTAGATTGAATTTGCGGTCGTTTAGGTGCCGAGCCACGGGGCGGTCAAGCCACGATGCTCGGCCGCGACCGATGCTAGGGGGAACGATGGCTAAAGCAAGCGTCCGCGAGATCAGCCGCATCACCGGTTTTTCGCCCGCAACCGTGTCCAATGCGCTCAACCGCAAGCGCAGCGTGAGCGAGGAGACCGCCAAGGTCATCCTGGAGTGTGCGCAGTCGCTCGGCTACCAGCAGTCGACGCAGCTCGAGAGCATCCAGTTTGTGCTCGCGCGCAAGACGGGCGCCATCCTGGACGAGAGCACCTTCCATCCCGCGGTCATCGAGGGCGTGGAGCGTCAGGCTCGTCGCCACGGTATGAGCACGAGCTTTGTCTCGCTCGACTTTAGCGACCTGGACGCCGTGCGTCCGCAGGTCGAGGGCCTGATCGCCGATCCATCGGCCGCCATCGTGCTGATGGGTACCGAGCTGGGCGAGGAGGACTACGCCCTGTTCGCTAACGCGGCGGCCCACCTGATTGTGCTCGACGGCTGGAGCGATCGCCAGTACTTCGATGCCGTAGTCATCGCCAACACCGATTCGGTGCTGCGTGCCGTGGATTACCTTATCGAGAAAGGCCACAGGCAAATCGGCTATCTGGCGGGCGACCTTCGGATCCGCAACTTTAAGGACCGCGAGCGCGGCTATCGCCAAGCGCTTGAGGACGCGGATCTTGAGGCCAACCCGGCATGGCACGTCACGCTGGGTACCACGCTCGAGGGCGCTTATCACGACATGGGCGTGTGGCTCGACAACGTCTCGCGCGACGATCTGCCGACGGCTTTCTTTGCCGAGAACGACGTGCTCGCCGTGGGCGCCATGCGCGCGTTCAACGAGCACGGTATTCGCGTGCCCGAGGATGTCTCGATCATCGGCTTTGACGACCTGTCTTTGGGCGCCTTCTCCAACCCGCCGCTCACCACGGTGCATGTTCCCAAGCACGAGGTGGGCGAGATCGCGGTGCGTCGCCTGGTGGGCAACATCCGCAACCCCAAGAGCTATACCTGCAAGACGGCCGTGTCGACCTATTTTGTCGAGCGCCAAAGCGTGCGTGAGATCTAGGCAAAGGCAACGCTAGGCCGTAGGGAGGTAAAGCTCGCTAAGGCAGCCATACATAACGCTACTAAGAGAGGGTCCTTCGGGGCCCTCTTTTTGATGCCCTTGTATGTTCAGTTTGTTTACATACCGTTTAGGCTGATTTCTCTACCGTTTACGGGTATTTCGCGTTAAACTTCTAAACAGAAGAGTAAAACATTTAGTAAACAGAACAAAACGAAACATGCGTCTGTTTACTGAACATGTGACTAGGGGAGGACGTACATGGATAAGATCAAGCTCGGTTTTGTGCCCACGCGCCGCAGTATCTTTAGCGCGCCGGACGCGATCAAGTATCGCGGCTTGACGGCTGATCGCCTGCGCGAGATCGGCGTCGACATCGTGGACATCGACGACATTAATGACGAGGGCCTGCTGTTTGACGACAGCCATATCGAGCCTATCGTCAAGAAGTTCCGCGCCGAGGGCGTCGACGGCATCATGCTGTGCCACGCCAACTTTGGCACCGAGTACGTTTGCGCCCGCCTTGCCCGCGAGCTCGGTCTGCCTGTGCTGCTGTGGGGCCCGCGCGACGAGCGCCCCGAGCCCGACGGCACCCGCCTGCGCGATAGCCAGTGCGGCCTGTTCGCCACCGGCAAGGTTCTGCGCCGCTTCCAGGTTCCCTTTACCTATATGACCAACTGCCGCCTGACCGATCCCGAGTTCGAGCGCGGCGTCTGGGACTTTTTGGCCGTGTGCAACGTGGTCAAGACCTTCAAGCACACGCGCATCCTGCAGATGGCGACCCGTCCGTTCGACTTCTGGTCCACCATGTGCAACGAGGGCGAGCTGCTCGAGAAGTTCAATATTCAGCTTTCGCCCATCCCCATGACCGAACTTGTTCAGGCTGTGCACGACGCTCAGAGCGACGAGCAGGCCATGGCCGCCATGCTCGACCACATTCGCCGCAGCTTTGAGATCTGCATACCCGAGGACAAGGTCCCCGCGGTCGCAGGGCTCGCCATCGCTATGAAGCGCCTGGTCGAGAAGTACGGCTGCAACGCCGGCGCCATCCAGTGCTGGAACGCCCTGCAGGACGAGCTGGGCATTATGCCCTGCGCCGCCAACGCCATCCTCAACGAGATGGGCATTCCTATCGTATGCGAGACCGATATCCACGGCGCAATCACCGCGCTGATGGTCGAGGCCGCCGACCTGGGCCGTCACCGCGGCATGTTCGCCGACTGGACCGTGCGCCATCCCGATAACGAGAACGGCGAGCTGCTGCAGCACTGCGGCCCCTGGCCCTGCAGCTGCGCGGCCGTCAAGCCCAAGCTCACCTACCCGCTGGCTTTCGACCACCCCGGCGCGCTGACGGCCGAGGCCAAGCACGGCGATCTCACCCTTGCCCGCTTTGACGGCGACAACGGCGAGTATTCGCTGCTGCTGGGCAACGCCCGCGGCATCGACGGCCCGGCCGGCATGGGCACCTACCTGTGGGTCGAGGTCGAAAACCTCAAGCGCCTCGAGGCCAAGATCGTCGAGGGCCCCTACATTCATCACTGCGTCGCTATTCACGCCAACGTGGTACCGGTGCTCTACGAGGCGTGCAAGTACCTTGGCATCCAGCCCGACCTGTACGACCCCATTGAAGAAGACGTCAAAGCCTACCTGCGAGGAGAGTAGAAATGGCAACTATCGAAGAGCTTGAGTCCCTGCGCTGGGACCTTCGCCGCGATTGCGTCGATATCATCATGGCTGGCGCCGGCGGCCATATTGGCGGCGACATGTCGGTGATCGACGCCCTCATGACCCTCTATGCCAACCACCTTAACATTTCGCCCGAGACCGTCGACGATCCCAACCGCGACCGTTTTGTGCTCTCCAAGGGCCATGCCATGGAGGCATACTACGCGGTGCTGTGCCACGAGGGCTATCTGGACCTCGACGACGTCAAGGCCCGTTTCTCCAAGTTCGGCAGCCCCTACATCGGCCACCCCAACAACAAGCTCAAGGGCATCGAGATGAACTCCGGTTCGCTGGGCCATGGCCTGCCCGTGGCCGTCGGCATGGCGCTTGCCGGCAAGATGGACGGCCGCGACTACCGCGTCTACACCATCATGGGCGACGGCGAGCTTGCCGAGGGCTCGGTCTGGGAGGGCGCCATGAGCGGTGGCAACTACCAGCTCGATAACCTGTGCGCGCTCGTGGACCGCAACCGCCTGCAGATCAGCGGCAGCACCGAGGACGTCATGAAGCAGGATTCGCAGGAGGAGCGCTGGGCTGCCTTCGGCTGGAACGTGCTCTCCATTCCGGGCAACGACGTCCAGGCCATCGACGCCGCGCTGACGCTTGCGGCCGAGACCAGCGGAAAGCCCACGGTCATCATCCTCAACACGGTGAAGGGCTATGGCTCGCCCGTCATGGAGGACAAAGCCGCCTGGCATCACCACCTGCCCAACGATGAGGA
Organism: Collinsella sp.; assembly: GCA_018376905.1. Lineage (GTDB taxonomy): Bacteria > Actinomycetota > Coriobacteriia > Coriobacteriales > Coriobacteriaceae > Collinsella. The sequence continues at coordinate 7,870 of JAHAAK010000020.1, forward strand.
ATATGCCCAGATCATCGCCGATTTCGCTGCCCATAAGGAGGCCATCAATGGCTAACAAGATCGCCAACCGCAAGGTTATCTGCGACACGCTGCTCGAGGCCGCCGAGACCGATAAGGACATCGTCGTCCTGTGCTCCGACTCCCGCGGCTCCGCATCGCTCACGCCGTTCTTCGATCAGTACCCCCAGCAGTCCGTCGAGGTCGGCATCGCCGAGCAGGACCTGGTGAGTATCGCCGCCGGCATGGCTTCGTGCGGCAAGAAGGCCTGGGCCGCCTCGCCGGCGTCCTTTGTGACCACGCGCTCGTATGAGCAGTGCAAGGTCGACGTCTCGTACTCCAACACCAACGTCAAGCTCATCGGCATCTCGGGCGGCGTGTCCTACGGCGCTCTGGGCATGAGCCATCACTCCGCGCAGGATATCGCCGCCATGAGCGCTATCCCGAACATGCGCGTGTATCTGCCGAGCGATCGTTTTCAGACTGCCGAGCTTGTGCGCGCCCTGGTTGCCGACAACAAGCCGGCCTATATCCGCGTGGGCCGCAACCCGGTCGAGGACGTGTATACCGAGGACGAGTGCCCGTTCCAGATGGACCGTGCCACCTGGGTGCGTCGCGGTACCGATGTGACGATCGTCGCCACCGGCGAGATGGTCCGCCATGCCGTGGACGCCGCCGATCTGCTGGCCGAGCAGGGCATCTCCGCCACCGTGCTCGACATGTACTGCGTCAAGCCGCTCGATGCCGAGGCCGTGATCGAGGCCGCCGGTGCCACGCGCGCCGTCGTGACCGTCGAGGAGCATAGCCCCTTTGGTGGCCTGGGCTCCATGGTCGCGCAGGTCGTGGGCGAGCATTGCCCGCGCCCGGTCAAGTGCCTCTCCCTGCCCGACGCGCCGGTCATCACCGGCACGAGCCCCGAGGTCTTTGCACACTACGGCCTGACGGGTGTCGGAATCGCCAAGACCGTTGCCGAATTCCTGCCCGCAGAGTAATTGGAATGTGACAAAGGGACCGTCCCTTTGTCACATTCGTTTTGAAAGGGGTGGCCATGGGCCGCTACATCATCGGAATCGATCAATCCACGCAGGGCACCAAGGCGCTGCTGGTAGACGAGGGCGGCCATCTGATTCATCGTGCCGACCGCTCGCATCGCCAGATTGTCAACGAAGCCGGCTGGGTGAGCCATGATCCGGCCGAGATTGCCACCAATGTGCTGGCCGTGGCGCGTGCCGTGGTGGAGGAGACCGGGGTCGATCCGGCCGACGTCGCCGGCATCGGCATCTCCAACCAGCGCGAGACCACCGTTGCATGGAACCGCACGACGGGCGAGACACTGTGCGACGCCGTGGTGTGGCAGTGCGCCCGCGCCCGCGAGCTGTGCGACGAGCTGACCGCGCGCGAGGGTGTGGCCGAGCTGGTGCGCGACACGACGGGTCTGGTGCTCTCGCCCTACTATCCGGCGGGCAAGATGGCCTGGATCCTTGCGAACGTTCCCGCTGCTGCCGAGGCCGCGGCGGCAGGCGAGCTGTGCCTGGGCACCATCGATGCCTGGGTGGTCTGGACGCTCACGGGCGGCGCGGAGTTTCGCTGCGACTGGTCCAATGCCAGCCGCACGCAGCTCTTTGACCTGCGCCGTGGCTGCTGGAGCGAGCCGGTGTGCGAGGCCTTTGGCGTCGACGTGGCCTGCCTGCCGCAGGTGACCGATTCCGATGGCCTGTTCGGCATGACGGATCTGGGCGGCTTTTTGCCAGCGCCCGTGCCCATTCACGGCGTGCTGGGCGACAGCCACGCGGCCTTGTTCGCGCAGGGCTGCCACAGCCGCGGTATGGCTAAGGCGACCTATGGCACCGGCAGCTCGGTCATGATGAACGTCGGCGACGAGTTCGTTGCCAGCTCGCACGGGCTTTCGAGCTCGCTCGCATGGCGTATGGACGGCGTGACCGAGTACGTGCTCGAGGGCAACGTGAGCTACGCCGGTGCTGTCAAGACGTGGCTGCGCGACGATCTGGAGCTCATCAATAACCCCGAGGAAGTTACCGACCTGTGCTACGCTGCCAATCCGGCGAGCCGCGTCTACTTTGTGCCGGCGTTTACCGGTTTGGGCGCGCCGCACTGGGCGAGTGACGCCGAGGGCTGCGTCTTTGGCATGACGCGTACCACGGGTCGCGCGGAGTTCGTAAAAGCTGCAGACGAATCGATTGCCTATCAAATCTTTGACGTAATTGACGCAATGGTCGAGGATTCTGGCGCGGCACTTGCCGAGCTTCGCGTTGACGGCGGTCCCACGCGCGACGCGTACCTGATGCAGTTTGAGAGCGATTTGGTTGGCTCGCCCATCCGCATCGCGAGCAACGACGAGATGAGCGGCCTGGGTGCGGCCTGGGCCTGCGGCATTGCGCTGGGCATGTACACGCGCGGTGTCGTCGACGTCTACGGCGCCCGCGGCATCGTGGAGCCTGCCATGCCCGCTGACGAGCGAGCCAAAAAGATCGCCGGCTGGCGCCATGCCGTTGAGGCGACGATTGCGTACGAGTGACGCCCTGGGGCGATATCACGGAGCGCTATTCGTGCCGATAGGTAAAGATGCGAACGAGAGTGTGATGTGATGCGGTAGAGTCCAACGCGTCGAATGATGGTCTACGTATGTGGGATTCTATTCCTGAGCTGCGGCGTTGTAATGAATGCACGCACGGGGCTTGGTGTTGCGCCCATGAGTACGGTGCCGTACCTGATGTATATCATCGAGGGTTTGAGCTTCGGTACGGCATCGTTTGTGGTGTATTGCGTATTCGTGGTTGCCCAGCTTCTCCTGGTGCGTTACCCGGATGTCAAGATTCTCTTGCAGATACCCGTCAGTCTGCTGTTTAGCGTTTTCATCGACGTGCCGGATATCTGGCTGTTTCCATTTACCGCAACGGGACTCATCGATGGCCTGGTCATGCTGGTCATCGCCGTATCGTTCACAGCGCTCGGCGTGACGCTGATCGTCTCCGCGCGGCTCGTCCCCGTTGCGCCCGATGGCATGGTGCAGACGCTTTCCCAGGTGTTTCACTGTGAATTTGGTAAGGCGAAGTATTTCTTTGACGGGAGCTGTGTATGTATCGCACTGGTCTACGGGCTTGTGCGTACGGGCGCTGTGGTGGGCATCGGTATCGGCACCGTAGCCGCCGCGCTCCTGGCGGGCGGTATCTGCACGTTTTGGGGTCGTCTGCTCAACCGCAGGCTCATGGCCTTTATGGAAGAGTCTGCGAGCATGTAGACGCATTGAGCGAGAGGGGAGTGGCCATGAGGCAGCTGTTTGGAATTGATATCGGCGGAACGAGCGTCAAATGGGCGATTGTGAATGAGAACTACGAGTTTGGTGACCGTGGTTCGATTCCGACGGCGTTCGTCTCGGCCGATCAGCTGGTCGACGCGCTCGCGGCACTCGTAGGGCCGTATCGCGGACAGGTTGTAGGCGTGGGCATCTCGGCCCCGGGTGGCATCTTCGGTTACGAGGCCGATCCAGACGGGACGATCCATCGCGGTGGTGCGCTGCCGTACATGGACGGGTTTCCGCTTGGCCGAGCGCTGCGCGAACGGCTGGGGCTGCCTGTGACCGTTGTCAACGACGGCAAAAGCTGTGCGCTTGGCGAGTACGCCGCCGGTGCGTTGCGCGGCGTGGACGTGGGCTGCGTGGCGGTAATCGGTACGGGCATCGGCGGAGGCATCGTGGTTGACGGCCGGGTGCTGATGGGCGCGGGCGGTTTTGCGGGCGAGTTCAGCTTCCTGTCCAACAACGTAAACGAACCGCTTGATCATCGCGATACACTCGCGACTTCGAGCGGATGGCACGGCCTGCAGAATCTCGTGGCAGTCGAGCTTGGCATTTCGGTCGAAGCCGAACTGGAGGCCCTCGATGGCCGACGGATCTTCGGGCTACTGGAGCACGGGAGCGCGTCCGAGGTCGACGCTGTGCAGCGCGGATTGGATGCTTATGCTGAGCTGTTTGATCGTGTGCTTGTGAATCTGCAGTGCGTCATCGACCCGGCAGTCTTCGCGATTGGTGGCGGCATCAGTTGCCATCCCGCGCTGTTCGAGGCGCTTGACCGTAAGATGGATGACGTCATGGCGCACTACACTGGTTTTCTGAAAGATATGCCTCGTCCGCACGTGGTCCCGGCGCAGCTGGGTAACGACGCCAATATCTACGGTGCCGTCGCAACTTGTTTGCAGGTGCTGTAAGTGCAGGCCATCTATTGGTCTGGTGGCGATTACAGTCGCTGCCGGGTTTTTGGCTGTTGAGCTGCTCGCACGCTCTGCATTGCGGACGACGCAGCATCAATAGGTGAGGGGTCAGAAAACTAGATGCTGAACGGTCGATATTATCGGCTGCGCGGCGCCCCGTCCCAAAGTAGTCATTTGGGACGGGGCTTTTTTGACTGCTATCATGGGTGGGATTGTTGCGACCAGCTAAAAGAGCCCTGTCCCAAATTGACTACCGAGAGGATCTGCCATGGAGCGCATCGCGAGTTTTTCCGTTGACCATCTGCTGCTTGAGCCCGGCGTGTATGTGAGCCGCGTCGACCGCGATCCGGCGACCGGTGCCGCCGTCACCACCTTTGACCTGCGCTTGACCACGCCCAACAAAGAACCGGTTATGAACACGGCCGAGTGCCACACCATCGAGCATCTGGGCGCGACGTTCCTTCGCAACCATGCCGAGTGGTCGAGCCGTATTGTCTACTTTGGCCCTATGGGCTGCCGCACGGGCTTTTACCTGGTTGCGTTTGGCGAGGTGACGAGTGAGGAGATCTTGCCGCTCGTGCGCGAGTTGTTCGAGTTTGTTGCTGGCTTCGAGGGCGATGTCCCCGGTGCCGCTCCCGAAGAGTGCGGTAACTACCTGGACCAGAATCTCCCTATGGCAAATTGGCTCGCGCGTCGCTATCTCGACCGCGATCTGATCGATATCGATGAGGCACACCTGCACTATCAGCAGGCCTAAAGGTTTCGTCGCTCAAAATGAGTTCACTGGGCGCCTTCGCTTATGCGGGGGTGCCTTTTTGTTGAGCGGACATGGCGGACGTTTAAAACCGCGCGTGATTGTTCTAGAATGTTCGTAATATCACACAAACGAACAGGAGCGAACATGCATATCTACTCTGTTACCGACCCCGGATTCAAACCCTATGGCCGCGTGTGGGATGACGTCCCGTCCAGCCTGACCGCCCCGCTCGTCCAGGCGCTCTCCGCAACGCCCATCCCCGAGGGCAGCAAGTACGTGGCCTCCGCGCCTGAGCTGGAGCAGGTCGAGGGCGCCGATGCGCTCGGCCTGCTCATGTATGGCGGCCGTCCGTTCCAGCTGGGCTGGTGCAACGGCCACAACACGAAGCTCAACTGCTTGGAGTATCACCGCGCGAGCGAGTTCAACCTGGGTGCTCGCGACTTTATTCTGCTGCTCGCCAAGCGTGAGCAGATTGTCGACGACAAGCTCGACACCGCGCAGGTCAAGGCGTTCCGCGCGCCCGCCGGCACGCTCGTCGAGGTCTACGCCACCACGTTGCACTACACGCCGTGCATGGTCGACGACGGTGGCTTCCAGGTGATGGTTGCGCTGCCCGCCGACACCAACGGTCCGCGCCCCGAGGCTGCGGCCGACATGCCCGCGGCCGGTGATAGCTACTGCTACTGGAAGGCCGACAAGTGGGTTCTCTGCCACGCAGATAGTCCCAAGGCTGCCGAGGGCGGCTACGTAGGTCTCGTCGGCAAGAACCTCGACATCACCGTGGACTAGGGTCTTCCGTCTCAATCTGTAACAGTTGGCGCGCTAAATCGTCTCTATCTGTTACAGATCAAGACGAACCACGGGGGCCGCCCGAACAATCTCAATCTGTAACGCCAAGCCCGGTTTTGACGGCCTAACTGTTACAGATCGAGACAAGCGGGCCCAACCCACCACAAAGGTGCCTGTCCCCTTTGCGGTGGTTGCCTAGAGCTGGCTGCGCAGGTAATCGGCCATATAGGGGACGGCGAAGCGCACGTAGCCGCGGCGCGCCTGCTCGATAACGCCGGCGTCGATGAGGCGCCGGCGATACTTTTGCGCATAGTCGGGTGTGACTGACATGCGCTTCGCAACATCAGAAATGCGAGACACAGCGTCTTCGTCATCAGTCATTGCGGAGAGAAACGCGACGTCTTGGTCTGACAGCGCGGCGAGCGTCGTTTCGCACACATCGTTTTCGAAATCGACTTTCGACGCCTCGATGGCTCCGTCGATTAACCCTTGCGTCGCACGTTCGCCTGTCCTGCAGCGATTGGCGATGTTATAGCCGATGAGTTGCAGCATATAGGGCGAGCCTTGGGTTGCGCGAGCGGCACGGAGGCGAAGATCGCTTGGAATATCAAGGCCGAGCTCATCGAAAGCCCGCTGGTAATAGGTATCGACATCTCCGACCGAAAGTGGCTCGAGCGTGACCTTTCGAGCGCGGTTGAGAAATGTCAGCACACGGTCATTGAGTGTTGCGCAGACGGCTCCCGGAAGGCCCGCCATGACGAGCGCGACGTTGAGTCGTTCGCCGACCAGCTCTTGATAGGCGGTGACGAGCTGTCTGATCTCGGGTGAATTTGCTTGGAGCTCGTCGATGAGGATGAGGATGCCGTGCCCCTGCTCGGTCAGTTTGCGCGCGAGCTGCGTGAGCTTGAACTGAAAGCTCTTGGTCTCCTGCACGTCTCGTGTGAACTCGAGGCCTGCCGAGAGCCCGAAAACACTTAGGCTGCCGCTCGCGAGTTTGGGAAGGCGGCGTTTGTTGACGTAAGGTTTGCCTGCTTCTTGGATTTTCTCGACAATGCGCTCGAGCATATCCTCGGAGGCTACGGTAGGCGTGGCGACAACAAAGCCGAGCTTGCGTGCGCGGTCGGCAAGTTCCCACAGAAGAACTGTCTTGCCGCTGCCTCGCTGTCCAAGCATGAGCATGGCTCGGTCGCGATTGCCCGGTTCCTGCTCAAGGCCGGATATGAATGTCGAAATTACAGTTTCGCGCCCGACGAGATAGGATGGGCGATTTCCAAATGAGGGGGAGAAGATGGTTTCAGTCATAAGTCTCCTTTCCTTTCTTTCCTATTTTTTCCTTTCTTTCCTATTCAGTCAAATGGTCTGCCACCCGAGGGCGCCTTCGCTGTTGTGGAGGCGCCCTTTTTTGCAAGTGAGTAGACTTTTTGGCTTAGTCTGACCACGCCGGAACATGCCAGGTAAGCTACCTGCGGTTTTGATGGCGTCAAAGGCGGGTCTGGTTGAGTTTTGCCAAAAAGTCTACTCACTTGACGTTCGCGGCGTGTGGGCGGGTGCTTTTTCGTGCACGCGAGGTATCAAAAAGTGTCAGGAGCGCACCGTCTGCCGATATGCGGGAGCGAAAAGAAGTGTCGACCTGCGCCGTTGCCGTTGAGCGACGTGCCGTTTATAGAGATACTGAGCCTATGACAAACAGCGTGTGAAAGGATCGATGTATGGCTTTCCGTAAAGACTTCCTGTGGGGCGGCGCGACGGCTGCCAACCAGTGCGAGGGTGCCTACGACGTGGACGGTCGCGGCTTGGCTAACGTGGACGTGGCGCCGCACGGCGCTGAGCGCTACGCGGTGGTCTCCGGCCAGCGTAAGATGCTCGACTTCGAGGATGGCTACTACTATCCCGCGCAGACCGGCATCGATTTCTACCATCACTACAAGGAGGACATCGCCCTCTTCGCCGAGATGGGCTTTAAGACCTTCCGCATGAGCCTGGCATGGACCCGCATCTTCCCCAACGGTGACGAGGCTGAGCCCAACGAGGCCGGCCTGGCTTTCTATGAAGATGTGTTCCGCGAGTGCCAAAAGTACGGCATCGAGCCGCTCGTGACCATCACGCACTTCGACTGCCCGATTCACCTCATCAAGGAATACGGCGGCTGGCGCAACCGCAAGCTCATCGACTTCTACAAGAACCTTGCGACTACGATCTTCACCCGCTACAAGGGCCTGGTGAAGTATTGGCTCACCTTTAACGAGATCAACATGATCCTGCACCTGCCGTTTATGGGTGCCGGCCTGGTTTTTGAGGAGGGCGAGAACAGGGAGGCCGTCGAGTATCTGGCCGCCCACAACGAGCTCGTCGCCAGCGCTTGGGCCACCAAGATCGCCCACGAGATCGACCCCGAGGTCAAGATTGGCTGCATGCTCGCTGCCGGCACCTACTACCCCTACAGCTGTCGCCCGGGCGATGTGCGCCAGGCCCAGCTCGACAACCAGGACAACTACTTCTTCGTCGACGTCCAGAGCCGTGGCTATTACCCGGCCTATGCCGTCAAGAAGCTCGAGCGCTTGGGCATCGATGTGGGCATGACCGACGAGGACCGCGAGATCCTGGCCGACAACACCGTCGACTTCATCAGCTTTAGCTACTACAGCACCCGCTGCTCCGCGGGCGCTGACAATCCCGACGTCGAGAAGACCCAGGGCAACGCCTTCGCCGGTGCCAAGAACCCCTACCTGCAGCAGAGCCAGTGGGGCTGGGCCATCGATCCGCTAGGCTTCCGCATTACCCTCAACGACCTGTACGACCGCTATCAGAAGCCTCTGTTTGTGGTCGAGAACGGTCTGGGCGCCAAGGATGTTGTCGAGGAGGACGGCTCCATCAACGACGACTACCGTATCGATTACCTGCGCCAGCACATCGCCGCGATGCGCGACGCGGTGACCGAGGACGGCGTCGACCTGCTGGGTTACACCACCTGGGGTCCGATCGACCTGGTCTCGGCCGGCACGGGCGAGATGTCCAAGCGCTACGGCTTCATCTACGTGGACCGCGACGACGCCGGCAACGGTACCCTCAAGCGCTCCAAGAAGAAGAGCTTCGACTGGTACAAGAAGGTAATCGCTTCCAACGGCGAAGATTTGGCCTAAGGACACTGAGGCACTCAACCTTGGGGCTCCAACCCTCCTCGCGTACTTAAGTACGCTTCGTCGGGCTTGTCGCTCCCAATCTTGAGCACCTCAGGCCCTTAGGAGGCAGTCTCGACCGCGGCTCTTCGCAAGTCCAACCGCATAGCCTCCTAACCAAAGCGCCCGGCGAGCAGTTTGTGCTCGTCGGGCGCTTTGCCGTCTACGGATTTTGGGACATGCGGCCCGTTTTTTGAGCCTGCCTGTCGGTACACTAAAAGCACTATGGGTACCCGCGAGCGACATATCGGCCATGCGGCCGCCCGATCCGCGCCGGTGGCGGATCCCAGGGGCGGCAGGCTCTTCGCCATGCCGCGATTCCTCGTTGGTATAACACATCAGGTGTACCGTCACCGCGTCTTTGCTATCGCCGGCGCCATCACCGTGCTGTTCCTCATGCTTTTGGCAGTCTTGCCGGCGCTGTTTGCCTCAGACCCCAAGCTTTCTAACGCCGTGCCCGCCTATAGTGAGGTGTCCGAAGAGGTCGTGGATGCGCTCGTCCATTCGAGCTCTCTCCCGCTGCTTGTCGCCGCAATTATATTTTCGATCTGGGGCGTATCGGTCTATCTGCGCTGTTTGGACTATGTGTTGCGCCGCCGCCTTGTTGCCGTCGCCACCATCTGCGCCCTCTGGATGATTGAGGTCATCCTCAAATACAAGTCGTTCACACCGTTCTATGCCACCGTGCTGTGGTACCTGTACTACGTGCCCATGACGCTCATTCCGCTGCTCTACCAGCTGTGCGGCCTGCGCCTTGCGGGGCTGGAACAACACCGTGCGGGCCGTCGCTATCGCAGCATCTTGTGGGTCGTGGCCATCCTACTTATCGGTTTTGTGCTCACCAACGATTTCCACCGGCAGGTATTCCACTTTGACCGTGCAAGCGACACCTGGAGCAACGATTACACGTACGGCTGGGGCTATTTCGCCGTCTTAGTGTGGACGGCCTTTAACTTCGTGGCCTTTTTTATCCTGGTGGGCCGGTCCTCGTCCTTTCGCATCCAACGTTTCTCGGGCATGGCGGCGCTTGTTTTGTTGGGTGGTGCGTTCTTTGCCATCTCGTATGCTCTGCGCGTGCCCTGGGCATGGAGGCTCAACTTCTCGCTCGTCTATTGCGTCTTGTGCGTGGTGGCGATGGAAATCTGTCTCGATTGCGGTGTCATTCCGTCATACCACGACATTGCTGGCATCTTCGATACCTTGCCGCTCGACCTCAAAGTTCTAACGCGCGACCTGCAGGAAGTCTATGCCACACCGGTGTCGAAGCCAATGCCGGCGGGCGTGTGCGAAGAGCTGCGGGCCCAGGAACACGGGCATGCCCATGCCTTTGCCGTGGCGTCCGATCCCGATGTGATGTACCGAGCCTTTCCACTGCTGGGCGGATCGGCCCTGCTTGCCCAAGACGTGTCGGAGCTCAACGAGCTCAACCGTGAACTGGCACATCGTCGCATGGAGCTGCAGCGCCAAAATGAGCTGCTCACGGCCGACTACGATCTTAAGACGCATCTGGCAGATCAAGAGGCCGAGACCTTGCTAGTCCAAGACGTGGACCAGGCGCTTGCCCGCGCGTTCGAAGAGATGTACGACCTGCTGAGCTCGCTGCCACCGTTGACCGACGAGGCGTCTTCACACGAGCGTTACCGCATGCTGCAGCGCGCCAAGATGCTCGTCGCCTATTGCAAGCGCAAAGGGTCGCTCACGTTGGCGCAGCACGGGGAGAGCGGTTTTGATCGCGACCGCATTCAACTCATTGCCAATGAGCTCGCAAGCGACCTGCGCACCATCGATGTCGATTGCGCTTCGATTATCGCCATACGGCGCCCGATGCACGCCAGTACGGTAAGCGCCCTGTACGACTGCGTGTATGACTTTGCGTTTTTTGCCTACACCACCGACCATCCGGCGCTTATGTATCACTTGGGCGACCATGACCGGTGCAGTGTCGAGCTGCGCGCCACGCTTTTTTCCAACGATGATGAAGATCTTTCGCAGACGCCCGCTGCGCAAAAGCTCGAAAGCGCTCTGCAAGGGCGCAACGTGGCATACCGCCTTGAGGGCGAGCCCGGCCAGCTGCGCATGATCGTCTTGATGCCGAGGGCGGGTGAGTGACGATGCAGATTTCGTTCATCCTTCCCCAAATCGTTGCGCTCGATGTTGTCTTTGCCCTGGCTGCGTGTCTGCAGATGATCCACGTCCCGCTCATCGCATTGCGCCGCTCGTCCTATAACCGTAAGGTGATTTGCGCCTACGAGACGAGCCTTGTGCTTCACCTGATGATTTCGGCGCTCATCTTATTCGCGTCGTCTGGCTCGTATCTGGTGGCGCCGCTTGACGTTTGCGCCAGGGCAATGGGCGGAGTGCTGTGGCTCAATGCCGCGATCTTTGCCTATGGCGTGGTCCTTATGGTGCACTATCGTCGCCCTGTCATGCTGGCCGAGCTGCTGCTTGTTGGCGCCGTGACACCGCCGGTGGTTTTTGCCATGGACTCGGTGTGGGCCGTTGTCCTTATCGCAGAGGGAGCGTTCTTCCTGTTCCGTTCCGTCGCGGCGCTCTTGATGGACGTCCGTAACCGCCAGGAGGATATCACCGCGTTCTCGACGATCGAAACCATCAACGTGATTCCCGTGGGCATCCTGTATCTGGACTCGAGGGGCCGTCCACTGCTCATGAACCGCTGCATGCGCAAAAACCTGGTGGAGCTTCATATGCCCACCGACCTAGGCGATATGAGCGGTACATGGAACGACCTGCGCAAGCTCAGCATGCAAATGCCCGAAGGCGGTAAGAACCGAGTGCGGATCAACCTGGACCGCTTTGGTGAGGCGCGTGCGGTGGTCGAGGTTTCTCCCGCCGAGATTCGCTTGTTTGTGCACGATGACGTTATGGTTTCTGGCCGCCTCTTCGGGCGCATTATCGGTTTGGATGTAACAGAGTACGCGCATGCTCACGATCGTTTGGCGCAAGCCAACCACCTGCTTGAGCTCGCGGGTCAAGAGCTCCAGGCCCAGATCGAGGAAGTCAAAAAAGTTGCCGACAATGCGGCCTATCTGCGTATGCGCGCTCGCGTGCACGACGTGATCGGGCAGCGCCTGTCCATCCTCCATCGCTATCTGGAGGAGGGGCGCCTGGATGACGAGTCACTCGAGCAGATCGACCCGCTGCTGCGCTCAATCGCTGCCGATCTGCGCAGCGGGGGCGACACCGAACCGGCAGAGCAACTGGGCGATATCGTCCATGCCTTTGGCCTGGTGAGCGTGCAGATCGATGTGGAGGGCGAGCTGCCAAGCGACGTGCGTGTCGCGGCAGCCTTTTTGCAGATTATCCGCGAAGCCTCGACCAATGCCACCAAGCATGCGCAGGCGCATCGGGTCCATGTGCGCTTGTGGCAGGAGGGGACGGATGCTGACGCCGTCGCGCACATGACGATTTCTAACGACGGGTCCCCGGCCCCCGTATCGTATCGCGAGGGAACGGGTATCCCAGGTATGAGGCATGTCGCGCAAGATCTTGGTGGCAGCCTAGAGGTCCACGCCACCCCGCCCTTTACGCTTACGGTATCCATTCCGCTTAACGCCAACGACACGTCCCAAAGGAGAAACTCATGATCCGCGTGTTAATTGTCGAAGATCAGGCCATCCTGCGCGAGAGCCTGGCGCGCTCCGTTGGCGACCAGCCCGATATGACCGTCGTTGCCGCGATCGCCGATGCCTCGGATGCCTTGGACGTTGTGCTCAAGGAGCGCCCGGACATGATACTGATGGACGTGTGCACCGAACACGATTCAAACGGCATCGTGGCGGCGGCACGCATCAAGGAGCAGCTGCCCGAGTGCCGCGTCATTATCATGACAGGCATGCCCGAGATTACGTTTGTGGATCAGGCGCGCGAGGCAGGCGTCGACAGCTTTGTGTACAAGAACGTCGGTATCGATGAGCTCTTTGCCGTGATGCGCTCCACGCTGGCGGGCTACTGTACGTTTCCCAAGCCGCCCGAAAGCATCTTTTCGGGCACGGCGGCGCTCGACGACGTTGAGCTATCGATTTTGCGCCTTGCCTGCGAAGGCAAGAGCCGTCGCGAGATTGCGGCCGAGTTGTTTATGAGCGAGGGCACGATCAAGCGCCGTATCTCGGAGATTCTCAACAAGACCGGCTACGACAACATCATGCGCCTGGCCGCGCACGCGGTGACCGAAGGCAGCATCGTCCCCAATATGGAGCGCTAACGCTCGTTACCTATCGGCACAAAGCGACGGGGCTGCAGGATTATCTCCTGCGGCCCCGTCTGGCATGTGCGCGGATGTGTCCGCCAATCCGCGGCTGTCGTGGTCTGCCGTTACGCGATGGTTGCGCTGTAGGAGGCGACATCCTCGTAGGAATCGGTCAGGTAGGCGTCGATGCCGATGGTCGTGTTGACCAGGTCGTCGAGGCTATCGAGCTCGCCGCTCGAGAACGTGAATTCCTCGGTGGCGTTGGTGCCGGGCATCAGGTGAGCCGAGAACCAGGGTTCCTTCATGGTGCCGTTGACGTTGGTCTTACCGCTGGGGGCGTAGAAGGTCAGGTCCTTGTCGCTCTTGTTGGTGATGTTGACGACAAAGCCGATATCGCCCCAGTCGTCCTTGAACTTCTCGGTGATGGTGATGGTGCACAGATCGTCATCGGCGACGGTGACGGCGGGGGAGATTTCAATCTTCTGGACGTCGTCGTCTTCGACGGCCTCGTCGATCTCTTCTTCCTTCTCGGCCGCCTCGCGATCCTTCTTCACCGTGCCGGACAGGTCCTTGTCGGACTTGGTAAAGACAAGATTGCCGTCATCCTCTTCGAGGATGAGCTTGCCGTCCTTGAGCTTCATGTCATGCGACTCGTCTTCGGCGGTGATGGTTACGGTGGTGGCGTCCTTTGCCTTCCATTTAAGGTCGACGACTTCAAGGAACAGGTCGAGGGCACCTGTACCGTCCTCATCGAGAATCAGGACGCAGTGCACACCCCAATCCTCGAGCATCTTCATGTACTCATCGGTCAGTTCTTCGCCCTCCAGGGTTCCACCCGAGAGTTCCCAGCTGCCGACGAAGTTGGCCTTGGGGTCTTTGCCGCCGCCGCTGCAGCCCGTCAGGGCAAAGGCGAGCGCAAGGACGCATGTCAGAAATGCGAGTACGGACTTTTTGAACGTTGTCTTCATGGTGTCCTCCTTTATCGAACGAAACCCATAGAAGCAAATGCGGGGGTGGCGGATCCCCCGCCAATTACCAGATAGAGGGGCTAGGGCCTGGGCGTTCCGCAGTTGCTGCAGAACTTGCCGCCGTTTTCGCTGCCGCAGTTGGGGCAGAACCACTTGGCCGGTGCCGGGGCGGGCGCGGGGCTGCCGCACTCGGGGCAGAACTTGCCGGTGTTGGTGGCGCCGCAGCTGCAGGTCCACGTGCCGGCCGCGGGCGCGGCGGCAGGCGCCGGAGCGGGCGCCGGGGCGGGTGCCGGCTGCGGTGCGGCCTGCTGCTGTGCCTGGCCGGCGGCAAACAGCTGACTGGCGTTCATGCCGCCCATGCCGCCTGCCATGCCCATGCCCATAAAGCCGGCCATCGCGCCGTTGGGGTTGGCCGCCGCCGCGCGCATCGCGTCGCTCTGGGCGCTGGCGATGTTGGCGGCTGCCATGGTGGGATCGCGCATGACCGCGGCCTTCTGCAGGTCCTTGATCATCTGCTCGTCTTCTTGCGAAGCGGCGATGGAGTTGACGCCAAAGCTCACGATCTCGACGCCGCGCAGGTCACGCCAGTCGGCGGAGAGGACCTCGTTGAGCGCGCGGGCGAGCTCGGTGGTGTGGCCGGGGATGGCGCTGTAGCGGATGCCCATCTCCGAGATCTTGGCAAAGGCGGGCTGCAGGGCGGTGAGCAGCTCGGACTTAAGCTGGCTATCGATCTTGTCGCGCGTGTAGCTATCGGTCACGTTGCCGCACACATTGGTGTAGAACAGCAACGGGTTGGTGATGCGGTACGAATACTCGCCGTTGCAGCGCACGGAGATGTCGACGTCCAGGCCAATATTGTTATCGACCACGCGGAAGGGCACGGGCGAGGCGGTGCCGTACTTGTTGCCGATGATCTCCTTGGTGTTGATGAAGTAGACGCGCTGGTCCTTGCCCGCGTCGCCGCCAAAGGTAAAGCGGCTGCCGATGTTGGCGAACGTCTCCTTGATGGAGTCGCCCAGGTTGCCGCTAAAGACGCTCGGCTCGCTGCCGGTATCGAAGACGAACTCGCCGGGCTCCAGCGCGACCTCGATGATCTTGCCGTTTTGCACCACGAGCATGCCCTGGCCGTCGTTGACGGCGATGACGGAGCCGTTGGAGATGACGTTGTCCTCGCCATGCGTGTTGGAGCTGCGGCCACCGGTGCGTTTGCTGCCCTTGCAGACCAAGACGTCAGCAGGCATCGATTCGCAGTAGATAAATTCCTTCCACTGGTCGGCCATGACGCCGCCGGCAGCTCCCAATCCAGCTTTCAAGAGTCCCATGGTGATCTTCCTTTCTCGTCAAAGGCCGGATGGTATTGGTCGAGATGGCTAGTCGTCCTTGTTATCCTTCATAACGACCGAGGTCTCGGTGTGGCTGAAGGTGTCGTGCTTTTCGGTCAGGTCGAGGTCGCCGCAGTAATAATCGGCGTGGGTCGCTTCGTTGGCCGTCTTGAGCTGGCTAACCAACAGCACGTCCGCGACGGCCATGATCACAAGGGGGACGACGATGTTGATGAGGATGCCCTCGAGGTCAAACGTGAGATATGCCGGGTCAAAGGCGTTCTCGCCCAGGCAGCCAAGACGCGTGACGACAAAGGCGATGACAAAGAAGAGGATCGAGGCAATCGCGAGCTTGGGCTTGGAGCAGGGGAGCTCGCCGACCATGCGGCCGGTCTGGCCGTTCATGGCAAACAGATAACTCTTGCCGTTCCACGAGGTGGAAAGCATCCACACGGGGAACAGGGCGTAGTCGCTGTCTTCCCAGGTGTAGTCGAGCTGCTTGCTTTCGACCGTGGCGTCGTCATACTCGTCGACGACGGTCTCGCGCAGGGCCGAGATCGTGCTCTCCTCCATGCGGCGCTCGGCGCGCGCCTTGCAGGTCTCGCAGTCCTCGTCGTAGCGGTTGGCGATGTAGCCGGGCATATAGGCAACCGAGAACGGGCGCAGCGCGTCGTAGTCAAACGGTTCGATGGCGTCCATATGGCCGTCGGGCATCTTGGACGATCCGTCGACGGGCACGCGCTTAAACGAGATGTTTCCCTTGCGGTAGGCATCGTAGTGGTCGGTGGTCGTGACGGTGCGGTCGGATTCCTCGGTTACGGTCTCGTTGGTCGCATCAAAGCACGCTTCGCCGTCCACGCGGGCGCCGTAAAGCCAAAACGGCACGTAAACGCCTTGGACTTCGTCGATATGGTTGCCGGTGACAAAGCTCTTGGGCAGTAGGATCTTGCCCTTGTAGTGTTCCTTGAGTGCGGCCGTGACATCGTCGCGCCCGAGCTTAAACGGAATCACCAGGTCGGGCGAGAAGTCGCCCGAAAGCTGACCGGGCGCTACGGCGGGGTTGCCGCAGTACGGGCAGGTGGTCACGGCGACAGTGCCGTCCGAGACCAGCTCGGCACCGCACGACGAGCAGATGTAGCCGGCGTTTTGAGCCAGCTCCTGCACGGCATCGTCGACAGCAGGCTTGGGGGCCGCGGCTGCGGCATCGGCTTTGGCATCTGCCTTGTCCTGGCGCTCGCGATAGAGGGCCTCGACTTCTTCGACTTCAAAACGCGAATCGCAGTAGTCGCAGACGAGCTTTTGCTCGGCACTGGCAAAGTGAAGGGGGCCGCCACACGCGGGGCACTGATAGTTGACGCTCTCGAAGGCCATGATCGGTCCTTTCCGTGCCGGGGCTATGCGCCGATGGCGCCGCCGCAGTATTCGCAGCGTCCACTGGCATCGGGAATGGTGGTGGCACCGCAGAAGGGACAGGTCACCGCAGTCTTGGGGGGGGGCTTGGCGGCAACGACGCTGTCGCGCGTCTCCTGACGCAGCTGCACCAGCGCATCGCGAACTTCGGTTGCCTGGCGCTTGGCCTCGCGGTATTCGATGGAACCGCGCTGATCGATGGTGGAGTCGTTCACGCGCAGGTTGATTTCGGTAAAGTACGGCGTGTTGACGTGGATGGTCAGATTAAAGTCGTAATCCAGGTCGTAGCGCGGCGGGTTATAGCTCTCGCGCTCGCCGTCCTTGGTCTCGCGATAGATCTCGGTGCGATGCTCGTCAATATCCATATCGCAGCCGAGTACCTGCGAGAACTCGATGATGTCGGGATTGGCGTCGCGCCAACGGCTCTGCGAAGTGATGATCAGCAGGCCCGCGTCTTCGTCGAGCATGATGTTGGTACGCCCGGCCGAGAGCGTACGCGTGGGGTTGAACGAGGCCAGGCGCTCGGCATTGGCCTCGCGGTAGGCGAGCTGCTCGCGGATGTCGTCCGCGGTGCTGGAGCGATAGCCGTGGAAGAAGGGGGAGAGCTTGCCGACGCACTCTTTGCACAGGTAGCCTTCGTTGATCTTGGTCTTCCCCAAAAGCCCCAGCTCGGTACCGCAAATCGCGCACTCTTTCTTCTCGAACATCTTGTCAAAGAAGCCCATGGCTGCCTCCCATCAACAGGTAGCGTGTGTCACTTTTGATGATGGGGGAGTGCGCGATCTTTCACGATACCCAGGCGGCTCAACGAGTCTCCACAACTGGGACACATGGCCCATTTTTTGATTGGACGCCGGGGACACTCTTCGGCCACTCATTGGGGACGTACTTAAATGAGTGGTAGTTGGGGACACTCCTGGCCGAGCTAGAGATCGCGCGTGTCCCTTCTGGTCCATGAGGCTCAAAACCGCGGTGTGACGTGAACGGCTGGGGTCAAATTTGCAGCATTTCAAGCCTGGCTTCGATATTGAGACTGGTTCTTTATTAAAATAGATTTCCAGACAATTGAGTGGCTGGGGGTTAACCATGGGGGACATGGGAGACACAACCGCATATTTGCGTCGGGGCATTCGGGAGATTATATGCCTGGCGCTGTTCTTCTTCACGTTTTTGGCGTGCGAGTATCTCTTTGACGTGCGCATGGCCGAGTTCGTGTCTCCGGACGAGGTTGTTATTTATGAGAGCCTTGTTATCGGCGCGAGCGTGATTGGCTTTTTTGTGCGTCCTATTCTGCACTATCGCCGTCCCCATGCCATTGACGCGACGAGTGACGTTACGGGCGTTTTGCTGGTGGCGGCATTGCTGCTGTTGATTATGGCGGTTCAGGTTGAGGTGATAATTGCCGGCGGTTTGGTGGCGTGCTGCGCGCTGGGCTACTGCGGATCGACTGCCCATGCAAACTTTGCGCGGCGCTTTGCACGGACGCCCTGCTTGGCGCGCGCCGCCGCACTTTCCTATGCCATGGGCGTTCTGGTACAGGTGTTCAACCACATGGCGATGCCTGTCGGTATTCCTCAGCAGGCTGTTCTGGTCGTCTGTGCGATCGCGCAGGTGGCGTTGCTCCACGGTGCCCGACGCGCCAAGCTGCGCGACGAGTCCGACCCCAACTTTGAACCCAGTGCTGCCGGGCTTTCGGTAGATGCTCTGGAATATGGCGCCAAGTGGCATGACGATCCCGAGGCAAAGGCGGCATTCCGTCGCGCCGTAGTTCGCCTGACCGTGGCGACGGCGTATCTTTCCAGCGTATTCGCCGCTCTCAACGCGGGCTTCACGACCTTGCATGCTGTCGGAGCCGTCGATTTGGGCGATTGGCCGCGCCTGCTGCTTGTCGTGAGCTCGTTGGTCGCTGGCGCACTATTTGACCTGCACGGCCGCTCGTATATGAATATCGGCATGACATGTGCCGCCATACTGTCCACGCTTTCGTTCTTTGTGCTCATCGTCGATGGCAATGGCGGCAACGAGCTTGCTGCCACGATCATCTTTTATCTGGGCTCGGGCTTTTTCGTGGTGTTCTTTACCACAAAATATGCCGCCGTCTCGCTCTATGCGCGCTGGTCATATTTTTGGCCGTGCATGGGTCGCGTCGTCAACAACGTGTGCTCGATGTTCGTGACGGCGCCGGCAGTGGCGATTATCTCGAGTCAAAATGTGCTGGCTGCGGTCGGTGCAGCGCTCGTGATGTTTGTGGGCATTGCGATTACGCTGCTGGGGCAGTTGGGGCAACGAGCCGATGATGCCGTGATGCAGGATGGCCTGCCGCTTGCCACCGACGATCTTGGTGGGGATCTTGCGCCCACATGCCCCGACCCCGAGCCCGTGGAGGCGGCGGAGCTCACGTCCGATGAACGCCTCGATGCTTTCGTCGCCACCTTTGGGCTTACAGAGCGCGAGCGCGATATTCTTGAGGTCTTGGTCGTTTCGGACCAGAGCGTTCAGGACATCGCCACAACGCTCTTTCTTTCGCGCTCCACGCTCTATCGCCACATTTCCTCGATCAACAAAAAGGCCGGTACCGCCTCGCGCGTGGCCCTCATCAACTTCTTCTGGTCCTGGACACCCAAGGACTAGCTAATCTCCCAATAAGTTGCGGTGGAATAGTCCCTAAATTAAAGTCACGGGGCTTTAAACAGGAACTATTTCACCGCAACTGCTGGGGGGATAGACTGCGGCGGCGGCAGAGGCAACGGCAGCGGCGTTGGCAGCTGTGGTAGTGGCAACGGCAGCTGGCAGGGTGTTTTCCGTCTACTTGCTACAGCAGCTCGCCGTGGCGGGCAATGTAGCGGCGCTTGGCCAGCTGGGTGAGCGCGATGTAGGCGGTGACGATGCCGATGAGCAGCGCGAAAAAGCTCGTGGGCAGCGTCATGAGGCCGAGCGCATCGGCGATGGGGCTTGCCGGTAGCCAAGTGACGAGCGCCAGACCCAGCACGGTGAGAGCGCACAGTGCCGGCGCGGCGTGGTCACGCGGGCTCGGCAGGCGCGGGGAGCGCAGCATGTGGATCACGAGCGTCTGCGACCACATGGACTCGACAAACCAGCCACTCTGGAAGAGCGACGCAAAGGCTGCCATGCCCGTGACATTGCCCGTTCCGGCAAGCTCGGCCCAGCTCGCGCCCGCGGCGGCGGGGCACACCACAAAGAAGAGCGCGGCGAAGGTCACGATGTCAAACAGCGAGCTCACGGGGCCCAGCTCGAGCATAAAGCCCTTGATGGATGCGGCATCCCAGGCACGCGGACGGGCAGTCCAGGCGTCGTCGACGGTGTCCCACGGCAGCGCGATGCACACGATCTCGTAGACCAGCGACAGCAGTACCAGCTGCAGGGCGCTCATGGGCAAAAATGGCAAGAACAGACTCGCGACGGTAACGGACAGCACGTTGCCAAAGTTGGAGCTCACCGTGGTCTTGAGGTACTTGAGCAGGTTGCCGTAGGTGCGGCGGCCTTCGATGATGCCGCGCTCGAGCACGCCCAGGTCCTTCTGAAGCAAGATGATATCGGCGGATTCCTTGGCAATGTCGACGGCCGAATCGACCGAGATGCCGCAGTCGCTCGCACGCATGGCGGCGGCGTCGTTGATGCCATCGCCCATAAAGCCCACGGTGTGGCCGAGCATCTCGCGCATGACACGTACCAGGCGCGCCTTCTGCAGCGGCGAGAGCTTGGCGAAGAGGTGGGTTTTCTCGGCGCGCTCGGCAAGTTCGGCGTCATCGAGCGCATCGATCTCGGAGCCGAGCAAGACGTTGCTCGCATCGATACCAATCTGCTCGCAGACGGTGGCGGCGACGCGGTCGTTGTCGCCGGTTAGGACCTTGACCGCCACGCCCTTGGCCTCGAGGGTGGCGACGGCGCCCGCGGCACTTGCTTTGGGCGGATCGAGGAAGGCCAAAAAGCCCATCAGCACCATGTCGCACTCGTCGGCGATGCCAAACTCGCCCACGCAGCGCGGATTGGTCTTCTGCGCCACGGCGATCACGCGCAGGCCCTCGGCATTGAGTCCTGCCACCTGCTTGCGAATCTGGGCAAGCTTCTCGTCGGTAAGCGGCTGAGCGGTGCCGTCCACCTCGACGTAGGAGCAAATCTCGAGCATTTCCTCGGCAGCGCCCTTGGTGACCATCTGGGTCTTTCCTTGGGCGTCGGCGACGACCACGCTCAGGCGACGACGCGAGAAGTCGAAGGGTACCTCGTCGACCTTGGCGTAGCGGTCGCGCAGGCTCTGGCCCAGCATGGAATCGGGCACGACGGTCGAGAGCGTAACATCGGCGCGGTCGATAACGGCCAGGTCGATGAGGTTCTTGAGGCCGGTCTGGAAGAAGCTGTTCAAGAACGCATGGCGCAGCACGTGCGTATCCTCGTTGCCGTCGGTGTTGAGGTAGCGCTCGAGCACGATGCGGTCCTCGGTGAGGGTGCCGGTCTTGTCGCAACACAGCACGTCCATGGCGCCGAGGTTTTGGATCGCAGACAGTTCCTTGACGATGACCTGGCGGCGGGCGAGGTCCTTGGCTCCCTGCGACAGACTCGTGGTCACGATGACGGGAAGCATTTGCGGCGTGATGCCCACGGCCACGCTCGTGGCGAACAGCAGCGCATCGATGACGCTGCCCTTGGTGGCGGCGTTGATGGCAAAGACTGCCGGCGCCATGACGAGCATCAGGCGCACCAGCAGCATCGAGACGCTCGAGACGCCGCGGTCGAACGCGCTCTTCTCGCCGCGCCCGTTGAGCATCTTGGCGATGCCGCCCAGGTAGGTGTCCGAGCCGGTGGCAACGACAAGCGCCATGGCGGTGCCGTTTTGCACGGAGGTGCCGGTAAAGACGATGTTCTTGCAGGCAGAGAGTGGCAGTGCGGAGCCGTCGGCGCCTTCGACGACGGTGGCGACGGCGGTCTTCTCGACGGCCTCGCTTTCGCCGGTGAGTGCGGACTCGATCACAAACAGGTCGCGTGCGGTGATGATGCGGGCATCGGCCGGCACCATGTCGCCGGCGGAGAGGCGGATCACGTCGCCGGGGACGAGCTCGTCGAAGGGTATCTCGATGCGCTCGCCGTCGCGCAGGGCGGTGCAGGTGTTGGAGACCAGGTCCTTGAGGGCCTCTGCCGCATTGCCGCTGCGTGCTTCCTGGATAAACTTCATGCCGCCCGATACCAGTAGCATGGTGCCGATGACGATGACCGTGGAGGGGTCGCGCTGCGGCTCGGGCACGGCGAGCACGTCGATGTAGAGCGAGGCCAGCGCGAGCGCGGCGAGGATGCCGGCGAAGGGGTCGATGAAGGCGTCGGCGATGCGGCGGGCAAGTGTCTTGGTCGGCGCCTCGATGGTGTTGGGACCGGCGGCGTCCAGGCGCTCGGCGGCCTGCCCGGCGGTGAGGCCGTCAGCCGTGGCGCCGAGCAGCACGAGGGAGTCCTCGGCGCTATGGGTTGCGGCAAAGATGGTGTTCTTGGCAAGGCCGGCGTGAGCGGCAGGGCGCGCCGTGCGGCGGCGCTTGGAGATGACTTCGAGTACCGTGGCGGTTTTGAGCATCAGCATAGGGTCCTCCTTGTTAAAGGGAGTTAGCGTACGTGTCGTATTGAATTGCAAAAAACCTAGATGTCGCTCACGTCATGCTCGCGAATCACCACAAGGGGGGCAGGCACCTTTGTGGTGGTTTTGGTGATCGACTGTTGGCGCTTATGCGTGCGCGGAATCCTCGCGGCGTGCCGAGGGCGACATGCAGGTTTTTCGACTATGGCTGCCTTCCATGGCACACCTCCTTAAGGCCGGGCGCAGCGCGCTTTGGGTATCTCGTACCCGTTTCAATCCACCGGTATTTTTGACGAGGGGGTTTGCCGTGTCAACCCCATTGTTCGGAAAATCATCGCCCCTGACAAAGCCCTTACAGAGCGCCATGGCTTCAAAGCGCGCCCGCATCGACGTCCTACCTGCGCTAAACTGTGAAGCACGTACGCGATTACGAGAGGAGCCCGCATGGAGGCTTACAAGCAAGAGTTCATCAAGTTTATGGTCGAGTCCGACGTTCTTAAGTTCGGCAGCTTTACGCTCAAGAGCGGCCGTCAGTCCCCGTTCTTTATGAACGCCGGCGCTTACGTGACGGGCTATCAGCTCAAGAAGCTGGGCGAGTACTACGCCCAGGCCATCCACGATAACTTTGGCGACGACTTTGACGTGCTGTTCGGGCCTGCCTACAAGGGTATTCCCCTGGCCGTCGTGACCGCGATTGCCTACCACGAGCTGTACGGCAAGGAGGTCAAGTACTGCTGCGACCGCAAGGAGGCCAAGGACCACGGTGCCGACAAGGGCAACCTGCTGGGCTACGAGCCCCAGGACGGCGACCGTGTGGTCATGGTCGAGGACGTCACCACCAGCGGCAAGTCCATCGACGAGACCTATCCCAAGGTCAAGGCTGCTGCCGATGTCGAGATCAAGGGTCTGATCGTGTCCCTCAACCGCATGGAGGTCGGCAAGGGCGGCGTGACCACCGCACAGAAGGAGATCGAGGCCAAGTACGGTTTCCCCGTCGCGAGCATCGTCTCTATGGCCGAGGTCGTCGAGACCCTCTACAACCACGAGATCGACGGCAAGGTCGTCATCGACGATGAGCTCAAGACCGCCATCGACGCCTACTACGAGCAGTACGGAGTTCGTTAGTTACGCGGTTTTCCAAACCGCGTAACGGGCCGACGCTGCGCGCCGCCCAGAGCGACAATTTGTCATTCAAAAGGCAAGGTATGACCAGAAGGTCTATGCCTTGCCTTTTTCATGCCAACTTGTTCGCTCTGGACGTCGCTCGCTGTCCGTCCTCTGCCTGCGGCGTTGTCTTGCCCCGGATGCGGCAGTAGTCATTGGGGACGTTCTTGTTTGACTAGTCGTTTAAGAACGTCCCCAATGACTAGTCAGAGATGAGCGTGGATAATCTCCCGGTTTTGGCCTGTGTGGGGGGCTCAAAGTGGGAGATTATCCACGCTCGTGATTTGAGTGTCCGAAAATCCACGCTCGTTTGGTCGGTGCATGTCTACGCAGCGTAGGTTGTCGAGGGCTGTCTTCAAATGGATACTGGCTCTTGAACCGGTTCGCTCCATTCTTCCAATCTGATCGGACATCTCATGAACCAGACACCGCAAAGCAATGTCCCCCATACTTTTTTGGCAGCACATGCCATCAAGCGGCTGCGCGAAGATCGCGGCCTCACCCAGCGCGCCCTGGCGGAAAGCCTTGGCGTGACCGATAAAGCCGTCAGCAAGTGGGAGTCCGGCCGCGGCCTTCCCGACATTTCCCTCGTTGAGCCTTTGGCCCAGAGACTCGGCATAAGCGTGGCTGAGCTTTTGGCTGGTGACATTCGGGCCAACGCCAACCGTGCAGGCAATATGCTCAAAGGCGTCTTTTACGTTTGCCCTATCTGCGGAAACGTTGTGCACGCGCTCGGAGAAGGCAGCTTTAGCTGTTGCGGCTCCACGATGTTTCCCCAGGAGGCCGAAGAGCCGGACGCGGATCACGCCTTTTCCATCGAGCGCATCGAGGACGATTGGTACGTCACGCTCGACCATCCCATGACCAAGGATCATTACATTAGCTTTGTGGCATATGCGACTATGGATGGCATCTGCCTCAAGAAGCTCTATCCAGAGCAATCGGTGCAACCGCGTTTTCATATCACCGGACGCGGCAGAATGTACCTCTACTGTAACCAGCACGGACTCTTTGTTTTGCCGACGCCTCGCAAGTAAAAGCCCGCTGTCCGCCCGATGCCCCTGCGCCAACGAGTTGCGGTGGAATAGTTCCTGAAAGTGCTGGTTTAGAGCCTAAACAGGAGCTATTTCACCGCAACTTAGGAGGGCGATTGGAGGCGCGGTGGGGCCGGATTGTTACTTGAGTCCTGGCAGGCGGGTGTAGGGGAATGAGCGCTCTAGGAACTCGGCGCAGCGGGCGTAGTCTTTGGCGAAGTAGCTGCTGTAGAGCGAATCGAGCACGTATTGCACGGCGATGTGGCTGGCGAACTGCGTGATGCGGTGTGTCATGCTCTCGTGGTCGCTCACCGTGAGGTAGGCGGCAAAGCCGGGGTGCAGGCGCGCGCAATAAGGTGTGCCGATGACAACGACGGGAACATGACGACTGCTGAGGATTGGCAAGATCTCCTTGAGATTGGGCGCGAGGCCGCTGTAGGAGATGACGATCGCCACATTGCCGGAATCCGAGGCGAGCGCCGTGCGCACCTGGGCCTCGGTGCTGCTGTAGCATGTGGCGCTCTTGCCGGACGAAAGTAGGCGGTCGCGGAACATCCCCGCTGGATAGAGGTTGTGCGAGCCGGTGTAGATATCGACCTGCCGTGCCTTCGCGATCAGTTTGGCGGCGTGGTCGAGCTGCGCGGGGTCGAGCAGCTCCTGCGTCTCGGCCAGCGTGGTCTGGTAGAGCCCTTCCATGCGCTCCATAACCTGCGCGGGCGTGGACGTGGCATCGAAGGGAAAGTTGATGTCCACGTCGCGGCGGTTGCCTGCTTCGGTCGCCAGGCGGATAAGCTCGACCTTGAGGTCCTTAAAGCCCTCGAGGCCGAGCTTTTTGCAAAAACGGTGCACGCTTGCGACCGAAACATTGGCGCGGGCGGCAAACTCCTTAATGGAGAGTCCGCGGATGTCCTCGCCCATGGCAAGGGCCGAGATGCCGAGCTGCTGCTCGGTAGGGGTTAGGCCCTGCGCCTCGGTAATCTTGCGTTTGATATCCATTCGAGCTCCCGCACTCGCCAAACCTGCCAAAAAGAGACGGGTTTATTTTGGCAGGTTTTGCCCGAGAAGGGTAACGGGGCCGAGGACACCGCTGGGCGCGACGGGCTCGGTGAGGGCGAAGATGTCGGAGGTCGCATGGTCGAGCGTGTTGATGACATCGATGGCGAGCTCGTGTGCGCCGGCGGTAAGCGCGCCTGTCGCAAAGCGGTAGGGCGGGCAGATGCGCGTGCCGAGCGTTTGTCCGTCGAGTGTGAGCGTTGCGACTTCGTAGACATCCCCTAGGTCAATGACGGTGTGGGCGAGGTCGTCGGCCAGCTCGAACGACGTGCGATAGCGGAACGTACCACATACGCCGGGGAACTGCTCGGCCGTGAGGTCGCACAGGCGCTCGAGCTTTTGCGGCTCGCCAAAGGTTCTATCGCTGCCGGCAGGGGAGAGGGCGACGGTCCAGGGGTGGCTGATGTCGAGGGCGAGCGTTGCACGTGTGCTCGTGTCGGTGCAGTCCGCGGGCTCGATTGCGCCGCTTGCCTCCAGAACAACAACGCAGCTCTCGTAAGGCGCCAGCTCCAGCACGCCGTCAAACGCAACGGGCTTGGTGCTGTTCAGCAGGTCGAGGCGCGTTCCGCAAAGACACTTGTCTTGCGGAAGCGAAACCGTGCAGCAAATGCTTTCACGTGGGTGCTCGTTGACCAACATGACGTAGGTCTCGCCGGCACGCTCGTAGCGAAGCGCGCGTAGCCAGGGCTGCGGCGTATCGGTCACAACAGTCTGCAGCCCCGCGCGTGCAAGCGCAGCCGCCACATCGGCAAGCGGGGTCGCGGCAAGACCGCTCAGCTCGGCCGCGCCATCCGCGTCGTAAAGCGCGCCGGGCACCTCGTCGACGGCAAGCGCCATAACCCCCGCGGCCATCATGCGCCCGACGGCACGTGCTGTGACAGCGCCAATAAACGAAGCCCCGGACATGACAAACGCCTGGTAGCGGCAGCCGTTAACAGCCAGCATTCCATCGGCAATCGAAACCTCGTAGCGGTCCTCATCCTCAAAAGCCTCGGCAGGCACAAAGTCAAAATCGATCTGCGCGCGCGTGAGCTCGGCCGCTACGCGCTCGACGGGCATGGCGTTGCCGGCCCATTCGGCGTCGGCATGGTACAGAACGGCGACGGGGCAGGCGGCAGTGCCCCCTGAAAGCAATGCGGCCGTGCGATTCATATAGCGCATGAGCTGGCCAAAGTGCGGCCACTGCGGGTTGTTGCCGTGCGCGTAAAAATGCGGCGGGCAGTCCCAGTCGGGGAAGGGCGCCATGCTAAACGCGTGCGGCGTAAACCAGTTTATACCGCGGACGAGCATGTGATCGGCGATCCACTTCATCTCGCGCAAACCCTCGTGCCAGCCAAAGGCGCCAAAGACCTCGGCCATGCAGCGCCCCTGCTTTTTGGGGTCGAGGCGCGCGGCCGAAGAGCCCAGCTTGGCAAGCGCGTAGGTAAAGAACTCCATGCTCCACGTGCCGTGGAAATAGCTGTAGTGCCCACGGCCAATTCCGGGGACAAGCTGGTTGATAACCACATCGATGCCTGCCATGTCCTGACCGGCAACCGCGCGGAAGTAGTGCCCGGCGCCCTGGCCCAGGCGCGTGTGGCAACTCTTGTCCTCGATCACGTGGCCAATGTGCATAACGCCGTGCGTACGGCACCAGTCGCCGATCTGCTCGTCAAAGCACGCGCGGTAGAGCTGCGTGGCAATATCCATGTAGGCGTGACGGACCTGGGCGCCGTCTGCCTCGCGCGTCCAAAGGCCGTGCAACTTGGTAAGCCAATTCTCGCCAAGCGCATCGTGTAGGCGGCGGGCAAGCTCGTCCGACCACGGCAGCGCCAGGTCGCTTCGCCCGATAAAGCTGCTGGTAGAGGCATCGTCGAGCGTGGTGCCCTTCTCGTTCATAAAGCCGGGCTCGTCGGTAAAAAAGCCCAAGATCGTTTTGCCGAACTCGTCGCCCAGGTGCTCAAACGTGGGTTCGTAGACAGCGTCGATCAACACACGGCACGAGGCGGCATCGACCATGTTGATGTACTCATCGCGAAAGCCGGTCTTTTGGCTGGTGACGTAGAGCTCGATCGTGGTGACACCGGCGGGGGCGTCAAAACGCAAGCGGGCGGGTGTGCCATCGTCTCCTTGCTCAACAGCGAGCGCAAGGTCGAGCGGCGCACCAGCGGCATCAAAAGCCGCCGCGCCCACAAAGCGCTCGGTGGGGTCCATGAGATTAACGAGCTTGATAGTCGTGGACGGTTGGGGACCAACAACCGTAATCGTGCGATGCTTGAGCACGGTTTTCTTGAGCGCGGGGTCGACGCCATCGCCCGCAAGCGCGCCGTTGGCATAGCCTGTGGGGAAGTGGGCGTCGTCGAGCAGCCAGATCTTTAACCCCAGGCGCTTGCACTCGCCGATGATAAAGCGCAGGTCAGACCACCAGCCGTCGCGACAGAAATCGGGATGCGTGCGCGATTCCAGGCAAACCTCGTGGATGTCCGCCCCGGCGATCTGCTCCAGATACTCGGTAATCGTCTCGCGCGCCTCGCCCTTGAGCCACAAGAACGGAAGCACGTGGTTGTCGTAGGTGCCGCCAAGCACCTGCTCAAAATACGCCGCCATATACGCTCCTCCAAAACCGGCCTTTCAAATCCATTGAAGTCAGAGTACGCCGAGCGCGCCGCCCTGCTAATATCAAAACCACGGCAGAATATGACCGAATCAACGATGGGAGCACTATGGAGCTCGCGCGCTTGGATAACCTGCTACTCGAGCTGACCGACAGTGAACGCGCCTATCGCGCGGGCGCCCATTACGACTGGAGCGATGCACTCGGTCAAGGTAATCAGGCAGATATTGATGGCCGATTCATTCGTAAAATTGGCAACCCAACGCTCGCTCTGCACCAAGAAGGCATGCCCGAGGGGCTATCGATTGTTCGCAACTCGCGCTTCAATCCTGTGCCGGAACACGTGCACGATTATGTCGAAATCAGCTATGTCTATCGAGGACGAGCGCCGCAGATCGTCAACGGCGCGCCGCTCATGCTCGCTCAAAACGAGGTCCTCCTGCTCGATGCCGCCTGCCCGCATGCTGTTGGCGAGCTCGGTGAGCACGACATAATGCTGAGCGTCATCATCTCGCGGCCAATGCTGCGCCGTAGCCTGGAGCAAAGCCTTTCGCCCACAAGCGCGGTCTCGCGGTTCCTGCTCAACGCCCTCACGGACGAAACCGACCACCGCGGACACGTGCATTTCCATACGGGCGGCAGCCGTCGCGTGCGCCGCTACATGCAGGAGATGCTGTGCGAGCGTCTGGACCCCACGCCAGCGAGCCCCCAGATTGTCTCGAGGCTGTTTGAGCTGCTGTTGGTCGAGCTCATGCAAAGCTACGAGGCCGGTCTTCTGCGATCGGACGCGCCCGCGCTGCCATCGGCGCAGGTCGCGGCTGCTATGGGCTATATCGAGCGTCACGCCTGCGATTGCGCGCTCGACGACCTCGCCCGCCATCTGCACCTGAGCCCCAACTACGCAAGCGCCCTACTCAAGCGTCAGACAGGCCGCACATTCATGCAGCTCGTGCAGGAGGGCCGCCTGGCGCGCGCAGCGGCACTGCTCGACGCCGGTGCCACGGCAGAGGCGGCTGCGCGCGAGGCGGGCTATGCCAACATGAGCTTCTTCTACAAAAAGTTTGCCGAGCGCTATGGCTGCACGCCGGCTGCCTATCGTCAGCGTTTTCCCAGATAAAACCGACCAAAATAAACCTGTCCCTTTTTGGCAGGTGTCAGGAAGTGTCAGGGGCGGGCAGGCGGCGGGGTGCCGCTGCGAAAAGAAGTATCGGGTTTGGCGCCCCCGCCTCCGCATGTCTCCCGCGTGGGCGATACTCGGCTTATCGACCCACGATGCAAAGGAGATGCTCATGGCAAACATCAAGTTCCCCGAGGGTTTCTATTGGGGTGGCGCCACCGCCGCCAATCAGTTTGAGGGCGCTTGGAACGTGGACGGCCGCGGCGCTTCCGTCGACGACCACTTCCTGGGCGGCAGCTACAAGGAGCCGCGCCAGATCACGATCGACATCGATCCCAACCGCTTCTACCCCAACCATGACGGCATCGACTTCTACCATCACTACGAGGAAGACATCGCGCTGTTCGCCGAGATGGGCTTCAACATGTTCCGCATGTCCATCTCCTGGAGCCGCATCTTCCCCAACGGCGACGATGCTGAGCCCAACGAGGCCGGCCTCGCCTTCTACGACCGCGTCTTCGACTGCCTGCGCGCGCATAACATCGAGCCACTCGTGACCCTCTCGCACTACGAGATGCCCTATCACCTGGTCGAGAAGTACAACGGCTGGGCAAGTCGCGAGCTCATCGGCTTCTTTGAGAAGTATTGCCAGACTGTCTTCGACCGCTACCAGGACAAGGTCAAGTTCTGGCTGACCTTCAACGAGATCAACTGCGGCACCATGGACATGGGCGCCATGATGGAGACCGGCCTGATCCAGGGCTTCGAGGGTCCGGCAAGCGCCATCAAGACCACCGCCCAGCAGCGCTTCCAGGCCCTGCATCACCAGTTCGTGGCCAGCGGCCGCGTCGTGCGCTACGCCCACGAGCACTATCCGCAGTTCAAGATAGGCAACATGGATTGCTTCATCCTCTCCTATGCTGCGACGTGCGACCCGGTCGACGTGTTCGCCACGCAGCAGCAGATGAACTCCATGAACTGGTACTGCTCCGACGTGCAGGTGCGCGGCAAGTACCCGTTCTATGCCAAGCGCTTCTGGGCCGAGAACGGCGTCGAGCTCGCAATGGAGGACGGCGACCTGCAGGATATCGCCGACGGCAAGGTCGACTTCTATTCCTTTAGCTACTACATGTCCGGCACCGTCGGCACGCACGAGGACCACGAGATGACCGAGGGCAACATGACCTTTGGCGGCAAGAATCCCTACCTGGAGTCCACCGACTGGGGTTGGCAGATCGACCCGTTGGGCCTGCGCATCGCCCTCAACGAGATCTACGCCCGCTACGAGATTCCGCTGATGGTGGTCGAGAACGGCATGGGCGCCTACGACGAGGTCGAGGAGGACGGCTCCATTCACGATCCGTACCGCATCGCCTATCTGCGCAGCCACATCAAGGCCATGGGCGAGGCCGTCGCCGATGGTGTTGACCTGATCGCCTACACCTGGTGGGGCCCCATCGACCTGGTGTCCGCCGGTACCGGCGAGATGCGCAAGCGCTACGGCTTTATCCACGTCGATAAGTACGACGACGGCACCGGTACCTACGAGCGACGCCGCAAGGACAGCTTCTACGCCTACCAGAAGATCATCCAGAGCAACGGTGCCGAGGGTCTGGCTTAATCGACAATATGAGTGCCACCGGGGAAAAGCGTTGGGATGGGCTCGCGATTCGAGTCCCCACCTTAGCATTTGAACCATTTGGCACTATAATCACCATAGGCATGCGCACTACGTTGCGCTTAATCAAGAGGAGAAAACGTATGGGTCTGTTTGACATGTTCAAGAAGAAGGCTGAGCCCGCGGCTGCCGCTGCTCCTGCCTCCATCTCTGCTTCTGCCGGCGCCGACGTGCTGTGCTCGCCCGTCAAGGGCAAGGTCATCAAGATGGCCGACGTGCCCGATCCCGTCTTTGGTGGCGAGGTGCTGGGCAAGGGCTGCGCCGTGTGGCCCGAGGACGATCTGGTCTACGCTCCCTGCGACGGCAAGGTGACCGTCACCATGGGTCACGCCGTGGGCCTGCAGTCCGATAGCGGCATCGAGGTTTTGGTGCACGTTGGCGTCGATACCGTCAACATGAACGGCGACGGCTTCGAGGGCTTCGTCAAGGCTGACGATGTCGTTAAGGCTGGCCAGCCCATGCTCAAGATCGACCGCGCCAAGATCGCCGCTGCCGGCTACAAGGACTGCGTCGTCGTGGCTGTGTCCAACACCGCCGAGTTCGCCGACGTCGAGCTCGCCGTCGAGGCTGACTCCGCTGTCGCCGCCGGCGATGTCATCGTCAAGGTCGTTCGCAAGTAAGCTGCGGCAACATAAGGGTGTTTTGGGGTGATCGAATTGTCCGACCACCCTTTTTTATTACAATGCGGCGGAACGTTTTATTGCGCGTTGGGCGGATCGGTAAACCGTTCGGACGTTAAATCGAGCCGACTGCGCCTTTGCTTTGCCGGGGGTGTTCGTTAGCTGCTAGTATGGCCTTATTGTTACGACGTGCACCGTGTTGGGAAGCGCGGTGCCGCTTGTTGGGAGGAATGTCATGAAGAAGAAGCTGCTGCTTGCGCCCCTGATGGCTGTTCTGGTCGCGTGCGTGGTTGTGCTTTCCGGCTGCGGGGGCCCTTCGGTGGAGGAACTCATCACCGAGGATCTTACGACGCAGTTTGACGAGGTCAAGAACGGTGGCGACGACTTCCTCGCCGGCCTGGAAGAGGCCTCGGGCGACGAGTTCGAGCAGCTGGGCATCGATCCCAAGGAGTACGCCAAGAGCTATCTCGAGGGCTTTGACTACAAGATCGGCGACGTGACGGTCGACGAGGACAAGGGTACCGCAACTGCCGAGGTCACCATCACCTGCAAGTCCATGAACCAGATCGTCGAGGATTTTGCCACTCAGTATCAGGAGAAGGTCACCGCGCTCGATTCGATGCCTTCCGATGACGAGCTGTACAAGATGGCCGGCCAGGTTATGGTCGATGTGACCAAGGCTGCTAAGACCAAGGACACCACGGTTACCTTCAAGTACACCTGCAATGACGACGGTGAGTGGTCTGCCGACGATTCCGCAACCAACGAGATGATGAATGCGATGATGAGCTAGGGAGTTACGGCGTTTTACCAAACGCCGTAACTGCTCGACGCTGCAAACGCCCCTAAGCGGCAATCTGACGTTCAATTTCAAGGGCGCGACCAGAAGGTCAGCGCCCTTTCATTTCACGTCACCTTGCTCGCTTAGGGGCGTTTTCGCTCATATGACCCAATCCGCTGTCAAGAGCCACAATGGCCCCGCCGACCGCTTGCAATCGGTCGGCGGGGCCTGCCGTTAACCCGTCCCGGTCCGCC
>JAHAAK010000021.1 GCA_018376905.1 Collinsella sp.
GTCGAGGCGGCATAGGATATCAACCGTATTCCAGATTCCAGTACGCCGGGCCGACTCACTTCGGATCGGGCGCTACACCAACTTTCTCGACACTACCGTATTTGCTGTACACGTTGACCTCCCACTGCTTTTTTTCGACCTTTGCTACAGAATCTAGGATGAAGCCGGTCGCAAGGCTCAGGCCGCACAGGAACATAAACGAGGCGGCGAGCATAGCGGTGGGGAAGCGCGGGACGAGGCCGGTCTGGAAATATTCGACAACGATGGGCATGCCCAGGGCGAGGCCGAATACCGCGAACAGAAGCGCAACGAGGCTGAAGAACTTCAGCGGGCGGTAGTCCTTGAACAGCGTGCCGATCATCGCAACGACTTTAATGCCGTCGCTCACGGTGTTGAGTTTGGACTCGGAACCCTCGGGACGGTCGCGGTACTCGATGGGCACATCTTTGATGCGCCAGCGGTGGTCGACGGCGTGGATCGAGAGCTCGGTTTCGATCTGAAAGCCCTCGGAAAGCACTGGGAAGGTTTTAACGAACGGGCGGCTCATGGCGCGGTAGCCTGTCATGACGTCATCGAAGCTGTAGCCATAGATCCACTTGATCATGGCGCGGACCAGATTATTGCCAAAGCCGTGGAAGGCACGCTTGTTCTCCTCGGCGTAGGTGCCGTTGGAAAGGCGATCGCCTACGGTCATGTCGGCCGTGCCGTTAAGGATGGGCTCGCAGAGGGCCTTGGCCGCCTCGGCGGGGTAGGTGTCGTCTCCGTCGACCATCAGGTAGCAATCGGCGTCGATATCGCGAAACATCTGGCGGCACACGTTGCCCTTTCCCTGACGGGGCTCAAAGCGGACTGTGGCGCCGTGCTCGGTGGCAATGCGTGAGGTATCGTCCGACGAGTTGTTGTCATAGACATAGACCGTCGCCTGCGGAAGCTCGCGGTGAAAGTCGTCGATGACTTTGCCGATCGTGAGCGCTTCGTTGTAGCAAGGGATGATGACGGCGATGGATTCAGAATTCACTTAATGCTCCTTATACATTCAATCCTAGAAAGTATAGCCGTTTGGGCCTGGCATCCTAAGATGTGGGTTAGTTCTCCAGTTTTGTTGCGCGAATCGTTTGCATGGCCGTCGGGTCTATACTGTTCGTTTGTCAACGATTACGAGTAAAGGAGTTGCATCCGTGTCGGATCAGACAAAGCAACAAGAAACTCGCAGTCTGCCTGCGACGTTTGCTAAGAACGAATTTGAGAAGGACGCGTTTATCCTTCGTCAGCTGGTTACCAAGGATTTTAAGATCAAGTATCGCCGTAGCGTTCTGGGCGTCGCATGGTCGGTGCTCAACCCGCTGCTGATGATGATCGTCATGGCCATCGTGTTCTCGACGATTTTTGGCCAGGGCCGCAATGGCTCAATGACGCCCGAGATGTACCCGCTGTACTTGATCGTGGGTAACATCACCTTTGCCGTCATGTCTGAGTCTACTAACCAGGCCCTGACGTCGATCGTGGGCGCTGCCCCTCTGCTCAAGAAGGTTAAGGTGCACCGCTGGGTTTTCCCGGTGCAGAAGGTGCTCTTCTCGCTGGTCAACTTTGCCTTCTCGCTGGTCGCCGTCGCCATCGTCATGCTGTGGTTCCGCGTTATGCCTTCTTGGCACCTGATTCTGTTGCCGGTTTGCCTGCTGCTGCTTATGTGCTTCTGCATGGGCCTGGGCATGATGCTCTCTGCCCTTACGGTCTTCTTCCGCGACGTTATGCATCTGTGGAGCGTCGTCATTACGGCGTGGACTTACATTACGCCCATCTTCTGGACGACTGACTATATTGCGCAAATGCCGCATCTCGTGCGTATCTTGATGTATGCGAACCCCATGTTCAACTACCTGCAGTTTATGCGCGATATCTTCCTGTTCCAGACTACGCCCTCGCTTATGACGTTTGGTATGTGCGTCGCTTGGGCGGTTCTTGCGCTTATTATTGGCTATACCGTGTTCCATAAGTCCGAGCGCAAATTTATCCTCTACATCTAAGGAGTGCTGTGATGACTGAATCTGTTGTTGATTACAGCGAGCAGCCTCTGGCTGTCGAGGTCGACGACGTCACCATGATCTTTAACATGGCGTCCGAGTCGCTGACCAACCTCAAGGAGTACTTCATTAAGCTTGCCAAGCACGAGCTGTTCTTTGAGGAGTTTAGGGCGCTTAAGCACATCTCGTTTGATATTCATCGCGGCGAGGTTGTGGGTCTGGTCGGCACCAATGGCTCCGGCAAGTCTACGATGCTCAAGATTATCGCTGGCGTTCTTGAGCCTAGCGAGGGCAGCGTTAAGGTGCACGGTAACATCGCGCCGCTGATTGAGCTTGGCGCCGGCTTTGACCCCGAGCTGACCGCCCGCGAGAACATCTATCTGAACGGCGCCCTGCTCGGCTATACCAAGGAGTTCATCGACGCCAACTTTGACGGCATTATCGAGTTCGCTGAGCTGCAGAACTTTGTCGATATGCCGCTTAAGAACTTCTCTTCGGGCATGGTGGCGCGTATCGCCTTTGCAATCGCGACGATTACCGAGCCCGATATTCTGATCGTTGACGAGACGCTGTCCGTCGGTGATGTGTTCTTCCAGCAAAAGTGTGAGGCCCGCATCCAGCACTTTATCCAGAGCGGCGACGTGACGGTTCTGTTCGTTTCGCACTCTATGGAGCAGGTTGAGCGCATCTGCCAGCGTGCCGTTTGGATTGAGAAGGGTGACCTTCGCATGGACGGCCCGGTCGATGAGGTCTGCAAGGCGTACCGCGAGCAGTTCAACTAGGTTATAATTACTTGCGCCTGACAGGCTTGTGCTTGCTTGGGCGTGCGGTTATTTGCTCCATTAGCTCAGTTGGATAGAGCAGGGGACTTCTAATCCCAAGGTCGACGGTTCGAATCCGCCATGGAGCACCATCGTTTATTAAGCCCAGACCGCTTGTGGTCTGGGCTTTTTTCATCTTGTGTGTTGCTGGAGCCGAGCGCGAGCAAGCCGCTGCTGTTTGTTGGGGTTGGCATTTTACTTTTCGAGATGCTCTTTCAGCAGCTCTAGCGCATGTGCGTAGCCCTGCAGGCCCTCGCCGGTGATGGTGGCGAAGCAGGCTAGGCGGGCGTAGCTCACCTGGCGGAAGTCTTCGCGCGTCTCTACGGCGCTGATGTGCACCTCGACGGCAGGGATGGCAACGGCCTTGAGGGCGTCGAGGATCGCCACGCTCGTATGCGTGTAGGCAGCCGGGTTGATGACGATGCCGTCGACCTTGCCGTAGGCCTCCTGGATCTTGTCGACGATGTTGCCCTCGTGGTTGGACTGGAAGACCTCGACCTCGTCGAAGCCCTGTGCGGCGCCCGCTTCCTGGCAGATCTGCACTAAGCGGTCGTAGTTGTCGCTGCCATAGATGCCCGGCTCGCGAATGCCGAGCATGTTGAGGTTGGGGCCGTTGATGACGAGTGCTTTCATGGTTGCTTCCTTTGCAGTCGAGAAACCACCACAAAGGTGCCTGTCCCCTTTGTGGTGGTTTTTTTAGAGAGCGGGTGGGAGGGTGTCGAGGAGGGCTTGGGCGGTATTGGCGGCGCAGTCGCGTGAGTCGATGATGTGGTCGGCCCAGGCGCGGTAGCGTGGCATACGTTGTTCCGCGAGCTTATCGATGCCGTCGCGTGCGGTGATGGGGCGGCCCTTGTGGGCGAGCTCTTCGAGCTTGCGGTTGAGCATCACGATCTGGCTGTTCTGGTGCAGCAGCGGATAGTTCTCGTCGCGCGTGACCACGCCGCCGCCGGTGGAAATCACCAGGCCGCTGCGCTTGGAGATGTCGGCCAGCGCCGCCGTCTCCTGTTCGCGGAACTCTGCCTCGCCGTGCTCGACGATAAAGTCGGCGCAGGGCATGCCGAGGCGTTCCTCGAGGGCGCGGTCCAGGTCGATGTGCTCGCGTCCCGTGAGCAGGGCGATTTGCTCGCCCACGCGGGTCTTGCCCGAACCCGGCATGCCGATCAGCGCGATGTTCTGTTCGCGGCGGGACAGACGCTCCGTTACGTCTAAGATGCGCTTGCGCGGGGTGACTTGGCCGGTATAGTGCTCGACGGCCTGTGCCGCTTGGGCCACGAGCATGAGCAGGCCACCGATGCAGGGGATGCCGCGGCGCTCGGTCTCGAGCATGAGTCCCGTGCGGGCGGGGTTGTAGACAATGTCGATAACGCCTTCGAGCGCATCGAGCCCTTCGAGCGTGCAGGGCGCGTCGGGGCAGTGGGGGAACATGCCGGCGGGCGTGCAGTTGACGAGCAGCGCGGCATCGGATTGCTGCGCGATGTTGCCGTAGTTGACCTCGCTCGTGCGACCCACGGGTACAACGATGGCACCCAGGTCTCCCAGCACCATACTTGCCGTGGTGCCGGCGCCACCGGTGGCACCAAGCACGAGGACCTTTTTGCCGGCAACATCAACCCCCAGCTCCTCGACCAGGCACTGAAAACCGAAGTAGTCAGTATTATCGCCGCGCAGGCGGCCGTCGGGCAGGCGTGTGATGGTGTTAACGTTGCCCATGCGCTCGGCCAGCGGGCTCAGCTCGTCCAGGTACTCCATGAC
Organism: Collinsella sp.; assembly: GCA_018376905.1. Lineage (GTDB taxonomy): Bacteria > Actinomycetota > Coriobacteriia > Coriobacteriales > Coriobacteriaceae > Collinsella. The sequence goes on from JAHAAK010000021.1 coordinate 4,595, forward strand.
GGCGCGCTTGTAGGGGATAGTCACGTTGGTGCCCTCCCACTCTTCGCCCGTCATAAAGGCCGCGAGGTCCTCGGGCTCGCGCTCAAAGCGCACGTACTCCAGGCCCGCGAGCTCCTTGTAGATGGTCGGGGTGTAGCTGTGGCCCAGCACGCGGCCCAGCACGCCGTAGGGGCGGGTTGCGGCGGTATCGGTCATCTAGAGCACCTCCGTGTAGCTGCCAAAGTAGGTGAAGCTCTCGCACACGTCGTCGATGGAATCGAGCAGATCGTCGAGGGCCTTGCTGCCAAAGGGGCAGTCCAGGTCAAAGTAGAACATAAACTCAAAGTCGTGCCCGGGGATGGGGCGACTCTCGAGCTTGATGAGGTTGATGTTGAGCGCGTAGAAGCGCTCGAGCACGCGGTAGAGGGCGCCCGGCTCGTTGGCCGTGGTGATCATGAGCGAGGTGCGGTTGGCGCCGGGGTAGACGCGCGGCTCGCGGCTGATGACGACAAAGCGCGTGTAGTTGTTGTCCGAGTCCTGGATGTTGGGCTCCAGCATCTTCAGGCCATAGAGTGCCGCGCAGCTGCGCGAGGCGATGGCGGCGACGTCGGTGCGTTCGGAGTTGGCGACCATCTCGGCCGACATGGCCGTGTTTGGGTACTTGGTGGCGTGCAGGTCGTGGTTCTCGATAAAGCCGGCGCACTGGGCAATGGCTTGGCCGTGGCTGTAGACCTCGCGCACGTCGGCGAGCTTGGTGCCGGGCTTGACGAGCAGGTTGTGATCGATCTTGAGGCGAAGCGAACGCACGATGTGGAAGTCGAACTGGGCGAGCAAGTCGTAGACGGCGTTGACCGAGCCGGCGGTTGAGTTTTCGATGGGCAGCACGCCAAACTCGCAGAAGCCGTCGCGCACGGCGCGCATGACGCCCTCGAAGGTCTCGAAGAACGCGATGTCGGGCACGTCGAAGAGCTTGCACGCAGCGATTTGGCTGTAGGCGCCTTCCACGCCCTGACAGGCAACGCTGGCCGTTTGGGGGAAGGGCGCATCGAAGGCTACGGCCGTGGCGTGGGCCTTTTGCGAGACCGTGATGCCCTTGAGCTCGTTGATGTAGCGCTGCTGCTCGGCCTTGCTCATGCTCATGAGGAGACGGAACAGGGCGATGGTCTGGGCCTCGTAGCGCTCGGGTGCGCGGCTGGCGAGGTTGTTGAGTTTGGAGCGCTCGCGGGCGGGGTCAAAGACGGCCTTGCCCATCTCGATCTTTGATTTGGCGACCTCGGTGGCAATGTCCATACGCTCGACAAAGCTGTTGAGCAGGGTGGTGTCGATGCCATCGATGGTCTGGCGAATATCGGCAAGGTCCATGGAGGCCCCTTTCGTGAATGGTTGCCTGGGGTAGTTAATTTGGGACGGGGCTTTTTTAGCTACCCTTTGATTGTCGACGAATCGATGAGAGCCAGGGCAAATATCAACTGGCATATGGGGGTAGCTAAAATAGCCCCGTCCCAAATTAACTACCCTTGGGGTGGGTGGACTAAAGCTGGGCGGCGTCCTCGAGGAGGGCGTCCCAGATGGCGAGGGCGGCGGCTGCTTCCGCTACGGGGACGGCTCTGGGGACGATGCAGGGATCGTGACGGCCGTGGACCGAGAGCTCGGCATTTTCCATGGCGTCCATGTCCACGGTCTGCTGCTCGCGGCCAATAGAGGGCGTCGGCTTTACGGCCATGCGCCACATGACGGGCGCGCCGGTCGAAATGCCACCCAGGATGCCGCCGGCGTTGTTGGACTCAACCTCGATCTCGCCGGTCTCGGCATCGATGCGATACGGGTCGTTGTTCTCGCTGCCACGCATGGCGGCGACGGCAAAGCCCATGCCAAACTCCACGCCCTTAACGGCGGGAATGCCAAAGGCGATCTGCGCGATGCGGTTCTCGATACCGTCGAACATGGGGTCGCCGATGCCCGCGGGCAGGCCGTAGATGCCGCACTCCACGATGCCGCCGATGCTGTCGAGCTCATCGCGCGCGGCCAGAATCTCCTCGCGCATGCGGCCGGCAGCCGCCGCGTCGATGCACGGCAGGTCGTTCGAAAGAATCGCCTTGCGGTCGGACTCGCGATAGACCATGTCGTCCATGGGCAGGTCGGAGATGCCGCCGATCTGGGCCACGTGCGCCATCACCCGAATACCGCGGGCCTCGAGTGCCTGCAGCGCAATGCCGCCGGCGATGCATAAGGGGGCCGTTAGGCGGCCGGAAAAATGCCCGCCACCAGCGACATCGTGCATGTTGTGATACTTCACGCGCGCAGGGAAGTCCGCATGTCCGGGACGGGGCTTGCGGCGCAGCTCGGAGTAATCCTTGGAGCGCGTGTTGGTGTTCTCGATAATCGCGGCGATGGGCGCGCCGGTGGTATGTCCATCGACAACACCGGCGATGATGCGGGCGGCGTCGGCCTCGCGGCGCTTGGTCGCGGTTTCGTCGCGACCGGGGGCGCGACGGTCGAGGAAGGCCTGCAGCTTCTCCTGGTCCACGGCGATGCCCGCCGGGATGCCGTCGAGTGAGCAGCCGATAGCAGGGGAGTGCGACTGGCCGAAAATGCTCAGATGCAAGACGTTGCCAAAGGTCGAGGACATGCTATTCCTCCTCGAGTGTGACCTTGCCGCCCAGCAGGCGGTAGTGGTCGAAGAAATCGGGATAGGACTTGTTGACGGCCTCGGCGCCGTGGATCACGACCTCGCCGGTGGCGCGGCTCGCGGCGATGGCGGCCATCATGGCGATGCGGTGGTCGTTGTGCGAATCGACCTCGCCGCCGGTGAAGGCATCGACGCCCTTGATGATGAGGTCATCGCCGGCAATGCGCACCTGCGCGCCCAGCGCGGTGAGCTCGCGGGTGGTGGTGGCCAGACGGTCGGATTCCTTGATGCGCAGACGGGCGCAATCGCGGATAAAGGTGCGGCCCTGTGCCAGTGAGGCCACGGCCGAGATAACGGGCACGAGGTCGGGAATGTCGTGGGCGCTCATCTCAAAGCCAGCGAGCTTGTCGGACTGCACGGTGGCGGCGTTGGTGGAGCGCACGATGCGGGCACCAAAGCGCGAGAGCGCGGCGAGCACGTTGCGGTCGCCCTGAGCGGAGCTCAGCGACACGCCCTCGACGGTGATGGGGTCGGTGCCGATGGCGCCGGCGCACAGCCAAAAGGCGGCGTTGGACCAGTCGCCCTCGACGGCCACGCTACCGGGCGTGCGGTACGAGCCGCTGCTCACGCGGAAGTTCGTGACCTCGGGCTGGCCATCCTTGGCCGGAATGCGCTCGACGTTGACCTCGACGCCGAAGGCCTTCATGGCCTGGATCGTCAGGTTGATGTAGGGGCGGCTCTCAATGAGGCCGGTCACCTGTACGCAGGAGGGCTGGGCCAGCAGCGGGGCCGCCAGCAGCAGGCCCGAGATGTACTGCGAGCTCACGTTGCCCGGCAGCACAAAGGTGCCCGGGCGCATGCGGCCGCTCGTCTTGAGCGGAAAACCGCCCAGACCCTGTAGGTCGCAGCCGGCGGCGATGATCTCGTCCGAGAGCGGCGAGAGCGGGCGGGCGCCCAGGCGGCCCTGGCCCACGAAGGTGGCATCCGCACCCAGCGCGCAGGCGACGGGCAGCATAAAGCGCAGCGTGGAGCCGCTTTCGCCGCAGTCAAGCGTGCCGCCGGCAAGGGCCTTGAGCAGGCCAAACTCAACACTCTTCATGGTAGGGTGGACCTGGAAGCCGTCCTCGACGGTCTCGATGCGGGCGCCGAGTGCCGTAAGGCAACGCACCGTGGCCTCGATGTCGGCGCAGGTGGTGTTGCAGGTGACGTGTGTCTCGCCGTTGGCAAGCGCAGCGCAGATGATGAGGCGATGTGCCATCGACTTGGACGCGATGGCGGGAACGGTGCCCTTGAGCGGGGACGGGGTGATGCGGGCTAGCATGCGGATGCGTCTCCCTTCTGGCCGAGGCCCTCGGCAATGAGTTCGTGGAAAGTGGAAAGCGGCGTGCGGTCGATGCTGCAGCGGCCAATGCCGTGCGGAATCACCAGGTCGATGGTGTCGCCCGCGCGCTTCTTGTCGTGGAGCGCCTCGGCAAAGACGGCATCGGCGGAAAGCTCGCAGCGGGTCTTGAGGCCGTGGCGGGCGCAGAGTTCCTCAATACGACCGGGCAGTGCAGCATCGCAGACGCCGTGCAGGGCCGCGGCGCGCGTGATGATGCCCATGCCGATCGACACGCAGTTGCCGTGTCCGAGCTCAAAGTGCTCGCAGGCCTCGACGGCGTGTCCGGCGCTGTGTCCAAAGTTAAGGAGCTTTCGCTGGTTGGTCTCGCGCTCGTCGGCGACGACCACGGCGCGCTTGATGTCGATATTGCGGGCGATGATGAGCGCTACGCGGGCCACATCGCGGTTGAGCAGCTCCAGCGTGAGCGGGGTCTTCTCCAGCTCGGCGAAAAGCTCTGGGTCGGCGATCACGGCGTGCTTGACGACCTCGCCGCAGCCGTCAGCGAACTGCTCGGGCGTGAGGGTCGCCAGGCAGCCCACGTCGGCGATAACCACGCTCGGCTGCCAAAAGGCGCCGGCCAAGTTCTTGCCGGCAGCCAGGTCGATGGCGGTCTTGCCGCCCACCGACGAATCCACCATGGCGAGCAGGCTCGTCGGGATCTGCACAAACTTGCAGCCGCGCATGTAGGTGGCGGCCACAAAGCCCGCCACGTCGCCCACGACACCGCCGCCGAGTGCCACGATCACGTCGGAGCGCGAAAGCTCGTGCTCGGCCACAAACTCCAAAATGGCAACATAGGTTTCGGCGCGCTTATGGGCCTCGCCGGCCTCGAAGGTGCAGATGCTCACCTCGTAGCCTGACGCCTCTAGGCTCTGCTTAACGGGCATCTGGTAGAGCGGGCCCACGTTGCTGTCCGTCACGATGACGGCCTTGGTGCCGCCGGCAGTGGCGCGCACGAGCGGTCCCGCCTGCTCCAGCAAAAACGTGCCAACATGCACCTGGTAGGGGCGTGCAGTGTCGATATCGATGGTAATCGCCATAAGCTTCGGTCCTTTCGACCTGGCGTGATGGGTTGTCTAGTGGGAGGCTTCGTCGTCGAGTGCGCGCTTAATGCGGTCGCCCTCGGCAAGGAGATTCTCCAGATAGCGCTGGTCGTGGTCCTTGAGCGCACGGCTGTAGGCGCCAAGCGATTCGATCAGATGGTCGATCTCGAAGGCAAGCGCGTCGGCGTCATCGATCATGAGCTCGGACCACATTTGCGGGTTGAGGTGCGCCACGCGGGTGAGGTCGAGGTAGCTGCCGGCCGAAAAGCCGTGGTGGACCTGAGCGGTCGGGCTCTTAACATAGGCGTTGGATACCACGTGCGCAAGCTGGCTCGTGAAGGCGATGACACGGTCGTGCTCGGCGGCGCTGGTCACGCTGAACTTGCCAAAGCCCAAGGGGCGCACCATCTCGCGCACCTGGCCCAAAAGCTCCAGCTTGAGCGCATCGTCCACCGCGGGCGGTACGAGCACCAGCGGGGCGCCCTGGAACAGGTCGGCGCGGGAGTGTGCATAGCCCGAGTACTGCGTGCCCGCCATGGGGTGCGCGCCCACAAAGTAAAAGCCTTGCTCGCGGGCAAGCTCAAAGGCGCGCTCGCACACGATACCCTTGACGCCCACCGTGTCAATTACCACGGGGCCCATGATGGCCTCGGTATCGGTGGCGTCGGCGAGTGCCTGGGCGTGTGCCTCGAGCCACTCGATGCAGGCTTCGGGGTAGCAAGCCAGGACGATGATGTCGCATTCGCCGAGCGTCTCGTCGTTGAGCTCGCCGGCAACGGTGCCCATGCTGGCAGCCGTCATGACATCGTCATCGGGATCCCAGGCCAGCACACGGACGCCCGCCTGCGCATAGCCGCGGGCAAAGCTGCCGCCGATGAGGCCAAGGCCGACGATGCCGGCGCACTTGGGACCGCCCTGGTTAACGCGCGCGTTTCTCACTGTACCCATGGGCTACTCCATGGTCTCTTGGCAGACGACCTCGCGGATGGCTCGGATGCGGCGCATGGTGTCGTCGAACTGATCGGGGGTGAGGGCCTGGGCGCCGTCGGACCAGGCGCGGCTCGGCTCGTCGTGGACCTCGATCTCCAGGCCGTTGGCGCCGCAGGCGGTCGCGGCGAGCGCCATGGGCTCAACGTAGCGGGTGTAGCCGGTTGCGTGGCTGGGGTCGGCGACGACGGGCAGGTGCGACAGGTGGTGCAGCACCGGCACGGCATTGAGGTCGAAGGTGTTGCGGGTGCGGGTCTCGAAGGTGCGGATGCCGCGCTCGCACAGGATGACGTTGTCGTTGCCCTCGCTCATGATGTACTCGGCGGCCATAAGCAGCTCATCGATCGTGCCGGACATGCCGCGCTTGAGCAGAATCGGTGTCTGGGTCTTGCCGACCTCCTTGAGCAGAGGGAAGTTCTGAGCGTTGCGGGCGCCGATCTGCATGACGTCGATCTTCTTGTCCAGGAAGACCTGCACGTCGCGCGGGTCCATGATCTCGGTGACGATCGGCATGTCGAGCTCGGCAGACGCCTCGCACAGCAGGTCCAGACCGGCGGGGCCCATGCCCTGGTAGGCGTACGGGGAAGTGCGGGGCTTGTAGGCACCGCCGCGCAGCATCGTGGCGCCGGCGGCCTTCACGCGGCGTGCGATGCGGATGAGGTTCTCGCCCTCGACGGAGCACGGGCCGGCGATGACCTGGAACTGATCGCCGCCGATCTTGACGCCGTGGCCGCAGTCGATGACGGAGTCCTCGGGGTGGAACTTGCGGTTGGCGCGCTTGAACGGCTCGGAGACGCGCTGCACGCGCTCGACGACATCCATGGACTCGAGCAGGAACGGGTCGATCTTGGTCGTATCGCCCACCAGGCCGATGATCGTCTCATTCTCGCCGCGCGAGACATCGGTCTTCAGGCCCTTTTTCTCAATCCAGCTGACGATATGGCTGACGGCCTCGTCGCTGGCGCTCTGCTTTAAAATTGCAATCATGGTGTGCCTCTCACCTCGATGGATAACTTTTGCAAAAACGGCCCGCATCGCGAGCCGTGTATATATGGTGCATGAGAGTTTATACTATCTGACTCGCTTTTGCCTTCTAAAGTGGGCCGTTGCGCCGCGTCTTCCTCGGAATTGCAAAGCTTTTTCTTTTATTTTGATAGCCCGTGGTGCACTTGGGTATAATGCCAAACGTTGGCCCTATTAGCTCAGGGGATTAGAGCGTCTGCCTCCGGAGCAGAAGGCCGTTGGTTCGAATCCAACATGGGGCACCATCGAACGTAAGACCGTCCGAACCTCGCATGGTCCGGGCGGTTTTTCTTATACCGACGCGACGTGATGGGACGTGGTATGGCAGCAACGGATATCGAGCGTGGACTCTCGACCGCCGAGGTCGAGGAGCGCATCGCCGCCGGTAAGATCAACCGCAACATGGAGCTCAAGACCAAGTCGGTCCGCGAGCTCATCATCGAGAACCTCTGCACGCTGTTCAATTTGATCAACGTGATCTTGGCGTTCCTGGTCATTTTGACCGGTTCGTTTAAGAATCTGACGTTCCTGTTCGTGGTGTTCCTCAATACCGCTATTGGCGTCATCCAGTCCATGCGTTCCAAGAAGATGGTCGATAAGCTCACGCTGCTGACCTCCAAGAAGGCCATTGCGGTGCGCGACGGCGCCGAGGTGGAGCTCGACCTGGACCAGATCGTGCTCGACGACATCATCCGCCTGGGGCGTGGCGACCAGATTCCCGCTGACGCCGTGGTGGTTTCGGGCGAGGCGCTCGTGAACGAGAGCCTGCTGACGGGCGAGAGCGACCTTATTAAGAAACAGCCCGGTTCCGAGCTCATGAGCGGCAGTTTTATCGACTCGGGCCTGCTGCGCGCCCGCGTGATCCATGTCGGCGCCGACAACTACGTGGCCAAAATTAATAACGAGGCCAAGTACGTCAAAAAGGTCAATTCCGAGATCATGAACGCGCTTAACGCCATCGTGCGCTTTGCGAGCATCATCATGATCCCGCTCGGTTTGGCGTTGTTTGCCTCGAGTGTGAGCGAGCTGTGGGATGCCGCGGGAACCCCAGGCGATAGCGCGCTTTCGTGGTGCTTCTCCGAGCTGTTGGCTGGCCATGTGCCTTCGTCGGCGCTGCTGTCCACAGTGGGCGCCCTGCTGGGCATGATCCCGCAAGGCCTGGTGCTGCTGACCTCGTCGGTGCTCGCCATCGCCACGGTGCGCCTGGCCCGCCGCAAGGTGCTGGCGCAGCAGCTCTACTGCATCGAGACGATCGCGCGCGTCGACGTGCTGTGCCTGGACAAGACGGGCACCATCACGTCGGGTCGCATGGAGGTCGAGGGCACGTATCCGCTGCCGGTCGAGGGTATGGGTGCGGGGGAGAGCGACGCCGCCGTTCCCGTCGATACCACGGTGCTCGATTTTGCGCTGGCTAACGTGGCGCGTGCGACTTCGGCCGATGCCAACGAGACCTGCCAGGCGCTGCTCAACTATTACGCCGATCGCCCGGTCGAGGTGTCTGAGCCGCTGTCGGTCATTCCGTTCTCGTCCTCCAAAAAGTGGAGCGGCGCGTCGTTTGCGCAGGGCTCCTATGTGATGGGCGCTGCGCAGTTTGTGCTCTCTGATCGTGTGTTTTCTCAGGTCGAGAACCGTGTCGCCGAGCTTGCCGATACCTGCCGCGTGCTCGTGGTGGCGCGCGTGGACGGCTTTACGCCCGATGGCGATATGGTGGGCGAGGCCGAGCCCGTGGGCTTTGTGACCATCCGTGACGAGATTCGTACCTCAGCGGCCGAGACCATCGGCTACTTTAACGAGCAGGGCGTGACCCTCAACGTGATCAGTGGCGACGACCCGCGTACGGTGTCGTCGATCGCGCGCGTGGTGGGCGTGCCGGGGGCGGACGCTTATGTGGACGCCACGACGCTCGACACGCCGACCAAGCTCGATGCCGCAGTGGACCGCTACCATGTCTTTGGTCGTGTGACCCCGCAGCAGAAGCGCGAGCTCGTGCAGGCGCTCAAGCGCCGCGAGCACACCGTGGCCATGACGGGCGACGGCGTCAACGACGTGCTGGCGCTCAAGGAGGCCGACTGCTCCGTCGCCATGGCGGCCGGCTCCGATGCCGCGCGTAACGTGGCCGAGATCGTACTCGTTGACAACGACTTTGCCTCGATGCCCGCCGTGGTGGCCGAGGGCCGTCGCTCCATCAACAACCTGCAGCGTTCGGCCTCGCTGTTCCTGACCAAGACGCTGTTCTCGATGGGCCTGGCGGCGCTGTGCATCGCGCTGCCGCCGTACCCCTTCGAGCCCATCCAGATGACGCTCATTAACTTCTTCTGCATCGGCGCGCCGGGCTTTGTGTTGGGCTTGGAGCCCAACAATGCTCGCGTGAAGGGGTCGTTCCTGGCGAACGTGCTCAAGCGGGCACTGCCGGCGTCGATTGCGGTCATTTTGGCTGCGGCGCTCGATATCTTTGTGGCGCGCGTGTTTGGCTTTAGCCAGCTCACGCTGTCTACGATGTGCCTGCTTACGTCGTGCGCGGCGAGCGTCAGCCTAATCTGGTGCATCTCGCAGCCTCTCACGCCCTTACGTGTGGTGCTCTTTGTGTTTGTAGTCGCCGGCATCCTGGTGGGCGTTATCGGATTCCCGGAGCTGCTGTCTATTGCCAACCTGTCGATAGGCCAGATGGTTATCTTGGCTGTCATCGTGATCTTTACCTGCTCGGTGTTCTTTAAGCTCGCCACGATGATGGATTCGCTCAAGCCGCGTCGTCGTCATGCCGCAACTGGTTTTGGCCGTGGTGTGCGCGTTCACCTGGGTCGCGGTGGCGGCAAGGTGAGCTCGACGGGTTCGACGGCCGAGCGTTTTGCCAAGCGCTTCGCCGCCGACATGGCGCAGCGCCGCGAAGATCGCACCGCTCGCGAGGCCGAGGCCCGCGCACTCGAGGGAGTGGCCCAGGCCCAGCCCAAGAAAAAGAAGAGTACCGGAGCCAAGCGCTCTCGCGTGACCAAGTCCGCCCAAGGCATCAAAGTTTCGATGCCAAGCAAAAAGAAGAAGTAACTACGCGCCCTGGCGATGTTGAATTGGTGCCTTGCTCCTGTGGGGCCGTGGCGATGTTATGCTCTAACCTCGATTGTTTGAATTGCTTCGAAAAGAGGATGCCGTGATCTGCCCGCATTGCCTTAAGACTATCGAGGACGGCGCCTCGTTCTGCCCCTACTGTAACGCCTATGTGGGTCCGGGCGATGGTCCCGAGCACACCGAGTTCGTGTTCTGTGAGGGCTGCGGTGCCCGTCTTTCTCCGCATGATCGTACGTGCCCCAAATGCGGACGCCCCGCTCCGGGTATCCTCTCCGAGGACGCTGCCGCATCCGATCTGGCTGCGGGTCGCACGGCGGGCTTTCCGCGCCTAACGCAAGAGCAGATCGATACCGAGGTGCCGCATGCGCCCGCCTCGGCAGCCGCGGTTCTTTCGGACGCCGCCGACCCCAACGAGACCTGCGTGTTGCCGGCTTTCGATAAGGATTTCGGTATCCCCAAGGTCGATATTCCCACGCCCGTTTCCCTGCATGACGATGCTCAAAAACCCAAGCGCAAGGTGCATCCCGACGAGGACGCCTATCACAAGCACAAGCGTCATATCCCCAAGCCGCTCATTATCATCGCGGTCCTTGCCTTTGTGTGCGGTGGTGCCTATTGGTTCGTGACGACCGATCCCATGGGTGTCATGCCTGGCTTCTATGACCAGTTTGGCCAGGCCGCGCAGACGACCTTCCCTACGCGCCAAAAGGGTGAGGCGACTGAGGACGATACCAAGCAGGACGATTCTGCCGAGGTGGTCCAGGAAGAAACCGTGCTCACCGATGATCAGCTCTATACCAGGCTCGACGGTCTGTATCAGACCATCGTGTCCTACGGTGACGAGGACCAGATCGGCGAGGTCATCGATTCTTTTAACAACGGCTATCTTCGAACGCCGCTGTCCACCCGTCAGGAGCTGTCGCAGAGTGCCTACGCCCTGCGCGACCAGATCAAAAAGACGCAAGATGAGCTCAACAACCTTAAGTATCAGGACGATACGGTCTATGCGGACGACATCGCCCACTTAAAGCAGCTTGCCGAGTGGATGTATGAGCGCGTCGACGTGATTTGCCAGAGCTGGGACATCTCGCTGGCCATTCCCGATGGCGAGTCGATGAGTTCCCACCAAAGCGAGATCCTGGCGCCCATCGCGCAGAGTGGCAACAGCGCGCTGAACCAGTACGACGCCAATGTGGGTTCCTGGAAGCCGCAGCAGCGTTCCTAAAATTAGTTCGCCATAGTCGGCATAACCTACGTGCGCAATTGATGTAAGCCCGTGCTTATTGCTACAATTCGTACAAATATGCTTTAAACGCACGAGGAAGGAACCACATGTTTGGTTTTAAGAAAGAGCTCTACACGCCCGAGTATCAGCTTGTCGGCGACGAGTGCGCCGTAATCGAGACGTCGAAGGGTACCATCAAGGTCAAGTTTGACGGCGAGGGCGCTCCCATTCATGTCGCGAACTTCTGCGAGCTTTCCACGATGGGTTTCTATGATGGCCTTAAGTTCCATCGCTATGTGCCCGGTTTTGTTATCCAAGGTGGCGACCCCAATACCCGCGACATGTCCGGCGCCGACGTCGCCGCCGGTCTTGAGGGCCCCGACGGCATGCCCGGTACCGGTGGCCCCGGCTACTGCATCAAGGGCGAGTTTGCCACCAATCCGCGCAACAGCCATGTCGATGGCGCCCTTGCCATGGCACGCTCCATGGACCCCGATTCCGCGGGTTCGCAGTTCTACTTCTGCCTGGGTGCCCAGCATAACCTCGATTCCGGTTACACCGTCTTTGGTACCACGGTCGAGGGTCTCGATGTGATTTCGCAGCTGCGTGCCGGCGACGAGATCGTCCATGTCGAGATCGTTCACGAGTAAAGGGGACTTCCTTGAATAGCCAGCTGATCCAACAGGGCCGCGCCGCTTACCGCGCGGGTGATTTTTCCGCTGCAGCCCAGATGCTTGGGGCGGCAAAGACTCCCGATGAGATTATGGGCGAGGCCGATCACCTTCGTGGCAACGCCTTGATGCACCTGGGCATGTATGCCGAGGCCGCCGAGGCTTATGCTGCCGCCCTCAACGACGGCACCTACGGCAAGCGCGGCGCGCTGCTCACCAACCGCGGCAAGGCGCTTGCCGCCGTGGGCGACTACACGACGGCCGCCCAGGCGTTCTCTGCTGCTACGCAGGATGCTTCCTATGCCACGCCGTTCAAGGCCTATCTGGGCCTGGGCAATGCGCTGTTCCAGTCGGGCGATTATGCCAACGCGGGTACTGCCTTCCGTCAGGCTGCCATCGACGGCGCCAATCCGGCTCCTGCCGCCGCACTCGGCGAGCTCGGTCGTTGCTTCATTAAGCTCGGCCGTCCGGCGGATGCCGTGGAGACCTACCGCACGGCTATCGACTTTGCCGGCCCCCGCGACGACACGCGTGCGCTCAATGCCGGCATGGGTCAGGCGCTTTCTGCCGCCGGCCGTCCCTCCGACGCACTCGACGCCTTTAACGCCGCTACTGCCGATGGCATCTACCAGCTCACTTCCGAGCAGGCCGATGAGCTTGCCCGCGTGCATGATTCGCTTGCCGCACTGTCTGCCCAGACGGCTATGGCCACGGCTCCGGCGCCCGCGATGGACGCCCCTGCCGTCGATCCGCTCGATCCTACGGGCGCGACCGGTCAGTTTATGCCCGATCCCTCGGACACCGGCTTCTTTACACTGTCCGAGTCCGAGATGGTCCAGCAGGACCGTCAGGATCGTAAGCAGGCCAAGGTCCGTCGTCGCCACCGCCACATGGGTCTCAAAGTCTTCATCGTGCTGCTTCTGCTCATTTTGATCGCCGCGGGCGGTCTGGGCTTTGCCTACACGCGCGGCTTTGGCTTCCCGTCTCAGGAGTCTGTCGTTACCGATCTGTTCCAGGCTGCTGGCGACGGTGACACCGCAAAGGCCGAGTCTTGCCTGGCCTCGAGCCTGTCCGAGGACGCTAAGTCGATGATCATCTCCTCGATTCCGCAGGGTGCCACCGTGTCCGTCGAGGGCATGGATCAGTCCATGACCGAGACGACCGCCAAGGTGAAGGCATCGCTGTCCAAGGGCGGCGAGCAGGAGTACACCGTCAAATTCGTGCGCTCCGACAACCATATCGGCTGGGCCGTTTCCTCGCTCGATATGGATTTCTCGGCTGCTGACAACCAGTAGTGACCTTATGGGATTTAGCTTTGCCCGGCGCTTCACCGCAAGTGAGGTGCCGGGCTTGCGCTAGTATGATGAGCTAGTAGTTTTCCAGCAATCATCCAACACATCAGGAGTTGCGTTGTTTTCTTTGATGGATATGTTCTTCGGTAGCTATGCGGGCGATCTTGCCATCGACCTCGGCACCGCCAATACGCTTGTCTCCGTGCGCGGCAAGGGCATCGTCATTCGCGAGCCCTCTGTAGTCGCCATCGACAAGAACGACGAGCGCATCCTGGCGGTCGGTATCGAGGCAAAGCGCATGCTCGGCCGTACGCCCGGCAACATCGTGGCCGTTCGTCCCCTGAAGGACGGCGTCATCGCCGACTTCGATGTTACCGAGGCTATGCTTCGCTACTTTATCGACAAGGCGTCCGAGAAGCGCTATCCGTGGACCCCGCGTCCGCGCGTTGTCGTCTGCGTTCCCTCCGGTGTCACGTCGGTCGAGAAGCGTGCCGTCTTTGAGGCCACGATCCAGGCCGGCGCTCGCCAGGCCTATCTGATCGAAGAGCCTATGGCCGCCGCTATCGGCGCCGACCTGCCCGTCGAGGAGCCTACCGGCTCCATGGTCATCGACATCGGTGGCGGTACCACCGAGGTTGCCGTTATCGCTATGGGCGGCATCGTCGTCTCGCAGTCCATCCGTATTGCCGGCGACGAGTTCGATCAGGCCATCCTCACGCACGTTCGCGATGCCTACAACCTGGCCATCGGCGAGCGTACGGCAGAGGACATCAAGATCAAGGTCGGCTCCGCCGTGCCGCTCAAGGATGAGCTCGACGTCGAGGTCAACGGCCGCGACGTGATCACCGGTCTGCCCAAGACCGTGCGCATCGAGAGCGAGGAGATTCGTCGCGCACTCAACAAGCCGCTCGACGAGATGGCCAAGGCCGTCAAGGACGCACTCGACGCTACGCCTCCCGATCTTGCCTCGGACCTTATGTACTATGGCATTTTGCTGACCGGTGGCGGCGCGCTGCTGCGCGGTCTCGATGTGCGCCTGCGCGATGAGACCGGCGTTTCGGTCAACGTCAGCCCCACGGCGCTCGATAACGTTGTTAACGGCTGTGCCCGCGTGCTCGAGGCCAATGCGTTTGATGGCGGCTTCGTCCAGACCAATGCTTAATTTCCAAAAGGTGGATTCCATTTGGCACGATCTTCGGGTTTCTCCACAAATCTGAATACCAAGCGACAATCAACGGGTATGCGCCCGTTGATTGTTTTCAGCCTGATTTCGGTGTTGCTGCTCACGTTTTATATTCGTGAGGGCGAGGCAGGACCGATTCATGCCGTGCGTTCGGGCGTAACGACGATTACCTCGCCGGTGCGTTTTGTGGGCTCGGCTGTGGCGGCTCCTTTCAATGCCATCGGCAACGTGTTCTCTAACCTTACGGCGTCGCAGGACACGCTCGACGAACTCAAGAAGCAAAACGAGGAACTGACCTCTAAGGTTGCTGAGCTCTCCGAGGCTCAAAAGACCGCCGAGCGTCTGGAAGGGCTGGTCGGCCTGCAGTCGACCTACAACCTTAAATCGACTGCAGCTCGTATTGTCGGTGCCTCCGGCGATGCCTGGACCTCGACCGTTACCATCGACAAGGGCTCTGCCGACGGCCTTACCATCAACATGCCCGTGACGAGTTCTGCCGGTGTTATCGGCCAGATTATCGAGGTATCGGCCAAAACGTCGACCGTGCGCCTGATTGGCGACGAGAACTCGGGCGTGTCCGCTATGGTGCAGGACACGCGCGCTCAGGGCATGCTGCAGGGTCAGGCTGACGGCACGCTGCGTCTTGAGTACGTGAGCGTCGACTCCGACGTTAAGGTTGGCGACATCATCGTGACCTCGGGCATTGGCGGTGTGTTCCCCAAGGGTCTACCGCTCGGCACCGTCTCGTCTGTTGAGAAATCGGCTAACGACGTGTACTACACCATTGTGGTGCGCGCTCAGACCACGGCCGAGAACAACGAGGAAGTGCTGGTCATTACCTCGCTGACCGACGAACAGTCGGCCTCGGATGAGGACGTGAACACGGCCAACAGCACGCCGCAGGGAACGTCGCGCGATGCTGCGACCAAGACGAAGGACGAGAGCCCGGATGACAGTTCCGACACGTCCGAGACGACCGATTCCGGCTCGAGCGAATAGGGGGCATGTCCATGGATCTACACGAGCAGGGGATGAGCTCCCGCACGTTTGTAATCGCCGCCATTGTGTGCGTGCTGCTGCAGGCAGGCCTGGCACCGCAGATCTCCATTGCGGGCGGTCGCGTCAACTTTATGATTATCCTGGTGTGCCTAAGCGTGTTCTCGGGCGACCCGACCCGTGCCGTCGTGTGCGGTTTTTGCAGCGGCTTGTTCTATGACCTTTCCGCTGCCGTGCCGGTGGGCGTTATGTCGCTCCTGCTGACCGTGGGTTCTTTTGCCCTGGTGCATAGCGCTGCCGGTCAGACGGGCGGTGCCCCGAGTGCGCGCGGCATCACGGTGGGCGCCTTCGCGTTCGTCATTAATGTGATCTACAGCATCATCTTGCTGTTTATGGGTTTGGAGACGAGCTTTGTCGTGGCGATCTTCTGCCATGCGCTGCCGTCTTCGATCCTGACGGGTCTGGTTGCCATTCCGTTTTTGATGTCCGGCGTCGTGCCGCAGTCCGGTTATGGATTCTCCGCACGTGGCGGACGCCAGACGGGCATGCGCTTTAAGCCCAAGACCCGTAAGCTCAAATAGGGGAGGCTCGTAGATGTCTTCCCAGATGACGGTTATTATCGCCGGTATCGTGCTGGTTGTGGCCATCGTGGTCGCACTGGTCATTATGCGTCGCGGCGATTCTCGTTTTACCTACGATACGCAGCATGGGACGGCCCCGCGCGCCACCGAGGGCGAGGGCAATACCGCGGCGACCGCCTTTAAGGGCCGCTTCTCCATCCTCACCACGGGTGTGGGCGCGATGTTCGCGGCGCTTGCCGTCAAGCTGTGGGGCATGCAGATGGTCTCGTCGGACTATTACGAAAAGCAGGCTAATAGCAATCAGACGCGCACCGTTACCACACCCGCTGTGCGCGGCCGCATCCTCGACCGCAATGGCGTGGCGCTTGTCCAGAACCGTCCCTCACTTGCTGTCGTGGCCTACCGCGACCTTGCCGAGGATGAGGTTCTGGTTCGCCATCTTGCCAACGTGCTCGGTATGCCCTACGTGGCGGTGCTGCGCAATATTCAGGACAATTCCGAGGGCGCTCAGAGCCTGCATACCATCGCGACGGACGTCCGTCGCTCCACGGTTGCCTATATTCAGGAGCACGCCGGCGAGTTCCCGGGCGTCAAGATTGCCGAGCGTACCGAGCGCCAGTATCCATATGGCGAGACGGCATGCCATATCTTGGGCTATACCGGCACCATTACCTCCGAGCAGCTCGAGGCCCAGAATAAGAAAACCTCTGGTGATGATGATGCTTCTGCTGGCCGGATTACGTACCAGTCGGGCGATATCGTGGGCCAGGCGGGTGTTGAGAGCTACTACGAAAACCTGCTGCAGGGTATTCGTGGCGAGCAGACCGTCAAGGTCGATGCCTCGGGCAATGTGACCGGTCAGGCCGGCGCCGTGCCCGCCAAGGCCGGCTCCGACATTAAGCTCACGCTCGACCTTAAGATCCAACAGGCCTGTGAGACGGCGCTGGCGAGCGCCATCGAGCTTGCCAAGACCACTGGCTACAGCAATGCCGGCAACGGCGCTGTGGTGTGTCTCGATCCCAACAATGGCGAGATCCTGGGCATGGCGAGCGAGCCCAAGTTCGATCCGTCCGTCTTTATCGGCGGCGTCTCAAATGACGTGTGGACCGAGCTCAATGATGACAAGGGTTCGCACCCGCTGCTCAACCGCGCCATTAGCGGACAGTACATGTCGGCCTCGACCATCAAGCCGCTCTCGGCACTGGCCGGTCTTGAGTTTGGAACCTACACTTCAACGCAGACAACCAACTGCACGGGCTATTGGACGGGCCTGGGCAAGGCTTGGGGCAAGCGCTGCTGGCTGACGTCTGGCCACGGCACCATGACGCTGCAGTCGGGTATCGCCAACTCGTGCGACCCCGTCTTCTACGACATGGGCAAGGCCTTCTTTTATGACGAGCAACATTCCGAGGGCCTGCAGGAGGTCTTTCGTCGCTGGGGCCTAGGCAAGACCTGCGGTATCGATCTGCCGAGTGAGGGCGCGGGCCGCATTCCCGATGCCGAGTGGAAAGAGTCGTACTTTACCGACGCCTCTGCCGAGGACCGCAAGTGGAATGCCGGCGATATGACCAACATTGCCATCGGCCAAGGCGACATCCTGGTGACGCCCCTGCAGATGGCGTGCGCCTATATGGGTCTTGCCAACGGCGGCAAACAGTACGTGCCTCACGTGTTTTTGTCTGCCGTGTCGCGCGATGGCGACGGCGATGCCTATAAGTACAACGGCAAGGGCAAGAAGAAGCGCCTGGAGGCCAAGATCAACAGCGATTCGGATTTGACTCTTGTTCGCAACGGCATGCACGACGTGATTTACACGGCATCGACGTCCCTGGCGGCTCACTTTGGCACCCTGACGCCGCAGGTGTACGGCAAGTCGGGCACGGGCGAGAAAAGCGGCGAGGACGAATACGCGTGGTTCTGCGCCTATGCACCGGCCGATGATCCCAAGTATGTCATCGCTACTGTCCTGGAGCAGGGCGGCGGTGGTTCGGATACCGCGATGCATGTCGTGCGCGACGTGCTCGGCGTGATTTATGACGAGCCCGATACCTCTTCGGCCTCGGGCGATTCTTCGGTTCGATAGGAGGTTGCGATGGATTTTTCTCCGGCGGATCTGTTCCGTTCAACCAAGACCGGCTCTCGCAGCAGCCTGGACCGCGTCAACAAGCAACTTTCGGCCTCGCGCGGTACGTTTCGCCAAAAGGTGCATATCGGTGTGCTGCTGGCTACCGTCGCGCTCGTTGCCTATGGCGCCATCATTATTTGGTCGGCGTCACAGTTTAAGGCCGACGCCTCATTCTCGCGCCACCTGCTGGGCATTGGCATTGGCGCGGTGCTTGCGGTGCTCGTCTGGCGTACCGATCTGCGCGGTATTTCCAATTTTTCGACGGCGTTGCTCGTCATCGACCTGATCGTGATCTTCTCGCCCAAGATTCCGGGTCTGTCCTATACGGGCGGTCTGGGCATGACGGGTTGGATCAAGATTCCCGGTATCGGCTTGACATTCCAGCCGGTTGAGCTTGCCAAGCTCATCACCATCTTCTTTATTGCTACGCTTGGTTCGCAGTATAACGGTCGCATCGATACCGTTCGCGACTACGTCAAGCTCTGCGGCATGCTGTCTATTCCGTTTTTGGCCGTCGTTGCCATGGGTGACCTGGGCTCGGGCCTGGTCGTGCTGGTTTCGGGCGCCATCGTCATTTGTATGAGCGGTGCGCGCCGCGAATGGGTGCTGTCGACCCTGGCCCTGCTCGTGGGCCTGGTGGCCCTCGTCCTGGCGCTCGATTCGGTCTTTGATTCGTTGCTCGGCCACGATGTGCTCATCAAGCAGTATCAGATGAACCGTCTGACGGTCTTTATCGACCCCGATAATGCCGATTCGGATGATGCCTACAACCTGCAGCAGTCGCTTATCGCCGTTGGCTCGGGCGGCTTCTTTGGTAAGGGTTTGGGCCATGCGACACAGTCGGCCGGCGGCTTTCTGCCTGAGTTCCACACCGACTTCGTCTTCGCCTTCCTGTCCGAGACCTTTGGCTTTTGCGGTTCCTTTTTGCTCCTGTGCCTCTACGTTCTGCTGATCTTTTCGACGATTCGCGTCGCCTTTAAGTGCGAGTCGCTGTTTTTGCGTCTTTCGTGTGTGGGCATCGTTGGCATGTGGGCGTTCCAGACTTTCGAAAACATCGGCATGTGCATCGGCATGATGCCGATTACCGGTATTCCGCTACCGTTTATTAGCTTCGGTTCGTCTTCGATGATGATTCAGCTGCTGACGGTGGGTATCGTACAATCCATATGGCGGCATCGTTCGGACGCCGCGTAACCGCTGGAGGGGTTTGCTATGAAAATTCCCGTAGATAAGCTGACCCGCGCTTTTAAGATGGGCGCGTCCGTTAAGAAGGATTCCGATACGCCGGTGCGCGTCTCGGTCTATCTGGATTCGTCCGCCTCGCGCTTTCTGGCCGAGACGGTGCGTGACGCCTTTGTGCCGCAGACGACCTCGGGCATTGTGCGCGTCGAGCGTCTGGGGGAGGAGCGAATTGCTCCAAAGACCGATACCGATGTGGTGCTGGTGCTCTCGTGTGGTTCCGACCGCTTGGAGAGTGCCGTGCAGGAGCTCGTGATCGCCGGCGCGCCCGTGTGCGTGCTTGCCGAGTCTGCTGTGGAGGTGCCGTTTATCGAGGAGTCCACGCCCATGCTCGGCGTGGTAGCGGCAACCGATAAGACGTATCTGCTCGAGACGCTTGCCCGCTGGATTCTCGATCGCACCGACAAGGAAACGGCTTTTGCGGCGAACTTTGCCTTCATGCGCATCGCGGCGGCCAACCGTATCATCACCTCGTGCGCGCTCACCAATATGGCGACCGGGGCTTTGGTGTTTTTGCCGGGCGCCGATTATCCCGTTATGGCGCTGGCGCAGGTGGGCATGCTCTTTGATCTCGCTGCCGTCTTTGGACGCGGCATTAAGCCTGAGCGCGGCTACGAGGTCGCGGGCGTGCTTGCCGGCGGTCTTGTGATCCGCGCGGTCACCCGCGCACTCGTCAAGCAGACGCCGCATATTGGGTTTGCCGTCAAGGCGCTCACTGCTGCCGCGGGCACCTATGGCATGGGCCGTGCGCTCGTTTCGCTCTACGAGCGCGATGTCGACTACAGCCGTGCCAACGAGGTGGTCACTGCCACGTTCTCCCGCGTTCGCGATCTGGTGACCACGGTCGCGGGCGCTACCCGTCCTATGGCGTCCTACCAGGACGCATCCGATCTCGCTGCTTAGGGGTTTTCCGTTGCGCGTTGCATACCAAGACTGTTTTCATTTAATTGAGCCGCTGCTCGCCAAGGTCGAGAAACCGAGCCGCTATATCGATCACGAGTGGGGCACGCTTTCCAAGGCCGATGCCGACTACCGTTGCTGCCTGATCTATCCGGATGTGTACGAGGTCGGTCTGCCCAACCAGGGTATCGCCATCCTCTACAACATCCTTAACCAGGCCGAGGGCATCTCCTGCGAGCGTGGCTATGTGCCGTGGCCCGATATGGGTGACGCTATGCGCGAGGCGGGCATTCCGCTGCTCTCGCTCGAGGGTGCAGCGCCGGTCGCTTCGTTTGATATCGTCGGTCTGCATGTGCCGCACGAGATGGCGGTGACGAACTTCCTCGAGGCACTCGACCTCGCTGGCATTCCACTGTTGGCGGCCGACCGAGGCGAAGACGACCCCATCATCATTGCCGGCGGCCCCTCGGTGTACAACCCAGAGCCGTACGCGGCCTTCTTCGATGCCATTCTCATCGGCGAGGGCGAGGAATCGCTGCTCGAGACCTGCCAGCTGCATCGCCGCCTGCGTGACGAAGGGGTCCCGCGCGCGCAGATTGTCGAGCAGCTTGCATCCATTGCCGGCAACTACGTGCCGTCGCTCTATGAAGTTCGTCACGACGAGCCCTGCTCGCCGCATGGCTACACCGTGCCGCGTGAGGGCAAGGATGCGCCGACCGTGGTCTACAAGCGCGTCGTCGAGGATTTCGGCGCCACGAATCCGCTGTCGCAGTCGTGCGTGCCTTATGCGCAGCTGGTCCACGACCGCCTGTCTATCGAGATCCTGCGCGGCTGCGCCCGCGGCTGTCGTTTTTGCCAGGCCGGCATGACGTATCGCCCGGTGCGCGAGCGCTCGGCCGACCAGATCGTCTCGTCGGTGATTCAGGGTCTGGAAAAGACCGGCTATGACGAGGTGTCGCTGACCTCGCTCTCCACGACCGACCACTCCTGCATTCGCGACGTGCTCGGCAGGCTCAACCGCCGCCTGGAGGATACGGGTATTCGCGTGTCTATTCCGTCGCAGCGCCTGGATTCGTTTGGCGTGGATATGGCCGAGTCGGTCGCCGGCGAAAAGAAGGGCGGACTGACGTTCGCGCCCGAGGCCGGCAGCCAGCGCATGCGCGACATCATTAACAAGAACGTGACCGAGGAGGACCTGGACCGTGCGGCCAAGGCGGCCTTCGAGGCCGGCTGGAACCGCATGAAGCTCTACTTTATGATGGGCCTTCCCGGCGAGCGCGACGAGGACATCGTGGCCATCGCCAATCTGGCCGATCACGTGCTGGAGCTCGGTCGTTCCGTGGTGCCCAAGGCTCGTCGCGGCTCGATCTCGGTGTCCATCTCGGTTTCGGTCTTTATCCCCAAGGCTGCCACGCCGTTCCAGTGGTGCCCGCAGCTCGACTACGACGACGTCAAACGTCGTCAGAAGCTGCTTGTCACGAGCGTTCGCAACCGTGCCGTCCGCGTGCATTACCACGATGCCGAGACTTCGCTCATCGAGGCCGCGCTGTCCCGCGCCGGTCGCGACATGACGCCCGTCATCATCGATGCTTGGCGCTCGGGCTCCCGCTTTGACGCCTGGGTAGAGCATTTCTCGCTCGATAACTGGAAGGAGGCTGCTGCCAAAAACGGCATCGACCTCAATGAGCTTGTGCACCTGCCCTACGAGTTGGACTGGCGCCTGCCGTGGGAGCATGTGAGCCCCGGCTGCACGCGCGGCTTCCTCGAGCGCGAGTACCGTCGCTCGCTCGAGGGTGTCACGACTCCCGACTGCACCCGCACGTCGTGCACCGGCTGCGGGATCTGCCCCACGCTCCACGCCAAGAATGTATTGATGGGTGATCGCGCATGAGTGAGCGCCTGACCGACAACCCCTCGCTCTTTAGGCTTCGTGTTCGCTATGGCAAGCGCGATCGCCTTAAGTACCTGGGCCATCTCGAAGTAATCCATACCATTGAGCGCATCGTGCGCCGTGCGGGACTTCCCTATGCCGTCACGCAGGGCTTCTCTCCGCACATGCGCGTGGGCTTCTCTTCGGCGCTACCGGTTGGCACGTCGTCGACCTGCGAGTGGTATGACCTGTTTATGACCGAGTTCGTGGCGCTCGACGAGGCGTTTGGGCGCCTGGCTGCGGCGTCTCCGGCCGATCTGGCGCCCATCGAGGCGGCGTACATCGACGTGCGCACGCCGGCGTTGACGGCGCAGCTCACGCGCCTGTCGTATCGCATCGACCTGCACTTGGATTCCGAGGCGCCCGTAAGCGCCGATGAGGTGCGTCGTGCGATCGACACACTGCGCGCGGACCATGGCATCGACTACGCGCGCGGCAAAAAGAGCAAGCGCTTGGATTTGGATCACACGCTCGTGGGCTATGAGCTCACGGCGGGGGAGCGCCCGGACCATTTGGTGCTCATGCTCGACACCCATGCCGACAACGAAGGCTCCATGCGTCCGGAAATTTTGCTTTCTGCTGCTGATGTTTTGTTGCAGGGCTTGACCCCGGGCGTGGATGCACCTATTGTTTCCACCGGTATGCAAGACCTCGTGACCATCTGCTCCTACGATGTCGAGCGTCAGAATCAAGCATGCGAGGACGACGAGGGCCGACTCGTCAGCCCCATACCTGTGCGAACTTGTGGATTTGCTCCACATACTCGTTGACGGGGGTATTTTCGCCTGCTACTATATTCGGCTGTTGCACTAACTGATGCATGAAGGGCAAGTAAACATGTACGCAATCGTTAACACGGGCGGCAAGCAGTACAAGGTCGCCACCGACGATGTCATCACCGTCGAGAAGATCGAGGGCAATGAGGGCGACAAGGTCACCCTGCCGGTTATCTTCCTCAACGATGGTAAGAAGATCGTCACCGATCCCGACAAGCTGGCCAAGGCCAAGGTTACCGCTCAGATCGTTGAGCAGTTCAAGGGCGAGAAGCAGCTGGTCTTCAAGTTCCACAAGCGCAAGCGCTATCGTCGTCTGAAGGGTCACCGTCAGCAGCTCACCAAGCTGAAGATCGTGAAGGTTCAGGCTACCTCCCGCGCCAAGAAGGCTGTCAAGGCAGAGGCTGAGGCTGTTGCCGAGGCTCCCGTCGCCGAGTAGATTACACTCGTAACGAAAGAGTAGGTATACACAATGGCACACAAAAAAGGACTCGGTTCCTCCCGTAATGGCCGTGACTCCCGCGGTCAGCGCCTTGGCACGAAGCGCTATGCCGGCCAGACGGTAACCACGGGCACGATTCTCGTCCGTCAGCACGGCACGCACATCCACCCGGGTGAGAACGTTGGCCGTGGCAAGGACGACACGCTGTTCGCGCTGGTCGACGGTACCGTTGAGTTCCACAAGGGTATCAAGCACAGGGTCAGCGTACGCCCGCTCGCGAACGCGTAATTTACCCTTCATAGAGCACATATGTGGGAGGCACTTGAGTTTTTGGATTCAAGGGTCTCCCTCTTTTTTGTAGGAGGCGATTCTGTTGTCACAGTTCACCGATATCAGCCGCATTAACGTTTGCGGCGGCGACGGCGGGGCCGGATGCATGTCGTTTAGGCGCGAGGCATTTGTCCCCAAGGGCGGCCCCGATGGCGGCGACGGCGGTCGTGGCGGCAATGTCGTCATCCAGGCCGATGCTCAGCTGTCTTCGTTGATCGATTACCGCTTTAAGCATCACTTCCGCGCCGAGCGCGGCACGCACGGGCAAGGTGCCCGTCGTAACGGTAAGAGCGGCGAGGACCTGATTCTCAAGGTCCCTATGGGCACCGTGGTGCGCGAGCTCGACCCCGAGACGCAGACCCCGATGTTCGAGATTGCCGATCTTGTGCACGACGGCGAGCGCGTCGTCGTGGCGCCCGGTGGCGCCGGCGGTCTGGGCAATACCCACTTTGTGACGTCGGTGCGCCGCGCGCCCGCGTTCGCTCAGCTGGGCGAGCCGGCCGAGGAGCACTGGATTGAGCTCGAGATGAAACTCATGGCCGATGCCGCGCTCGTGGGCTTTCCCTCGGTGGGTAAGTCATCGCTCATTGCGCGCATGAGTGCCGCCCGTCCCAAGATTGCCGACTACCCGTTTACTACGCTCGTGCCGAACCTCGGCATGGTGCGTGCCGGCGAATATTCTTACGTCGTTGCCGACGTCCCCGGTCTCATCGAGGGCGCGAGCGAGGGCAAGGGCCTGGGTCACCAGTTCCTGCGCCACATTGAGCGTACGGCCCTGATCATGCATGTCGTCGACATGACGGGCGGTTTTGAGGATCGCGATCCGGTTGAGGACTATCGCATCATCAACCGCGAGCTCGAGCAGTATGGCGCCGAGCTTTCGGAGCGTCCGCAGATCGTCGTTGCCAACAAGTGCGACGCGCCGGGCACGGCCGACAAGATTGCCGATCTCAAGCGCGCAGCGCTCGACGATGGACATATGTTCTTTGCCGTGTCTGCTGTGACGGGCGCCGGCCTCAACACGCTGATGCTTGCCGTGGGTGAGCAGGTGGCTAAGCTGCGCGCCGAGTTGGCTGTCTCGGATGAGCCGGTCGTTCTGCGCGACGATGAGTGGGAGCGCCGCCGCCTGCAGCGTGAGAAGCGTTTCCGCATTGTCCAGGAAGAGCCCGGTGCCTTCCGCGTGGTCGGTCGTGCCATCGAGCGCATGGTCATCCAGACCGACTGGGAAAACGAGGAAGCCGTCATTTACCTGCAGCATAAGTTTGCGCGTATGGGTGTTGACGACGCGCTCGAGAAGGCCGGTTGCCGTGCGGGCGACGAGGTCCGCATCTGCCAGCGCGCCTTTGACTTTGAGGGTGCCGAGGACTTCTCGGAGTACGAGGAGCTCGAGGATGTTGGCGAGGACATCGCCGTTGAGGCCATTGACGTGGCCGATGCTGCGGATGAGGGCGTCGAGGTTGTCGATGCGGTGGATGCCGAGGACGATGCCGAGACCTCGGAGGGCGAGTAAGCCATGTCGCTGCGCGGTGGAATCGGTCTGCCCGAGCTTCCTCTAGAGGACGGGCAGGAGTTTAGGCTTGGCATTATGGGTGGCACCTTTGATCCCATCCATTACGGGCACCTGGTGACCGCCGAGCAGGCGCGCGAGTCCCTCGACTTGGATGCCGTGCTCTTTATGCCGGCGGGCACGCCGGCCTTTAAGCTTGACAAGCCGGTGACGCCTGCCGAGGACCGTTATGCCATGACGGTCCTCGCCACCGCCGCGAACCCGGCCTTTTTGGCGAGCCGGTTCGAGATCGACCGTCCGGGCGTAACCTATACGGCCGATACGCTTCATGCCCTTCGCGACTTTTACCCGCCGCAGGTAAAGCTCTACTTTATTACGGGCGCCGACGCGATTATCGATATTGTGACCTGGCATGATGCCGAACGAATCGCTGAGCTTGCCACCTTTATTGCTGCGACGCGACCGGGCTTTGATATCGATACGGCGCGTGCCCGAATCAAAGAGTCGGGACTGCCGTTCGACGTGCGCTATATTCAGATTCCGGCGCTGGCGATCAGCTCGACGAACATTCGTAAGCGAGTTGCCCGCGGCATGAGCGTGCGCTATCTTACGAGCGAGTCCGTGCTCGGCTACATTCGCAAACGCAGGCTATATGCCGATTTGGGCCAAGAAGATTTTGAGTGATGGGGGTCTACGTTGTCGGTAGAGGATCAGTTTGAGGGCGATGAGCGCGCGCTGCTCAAGCGCATTCAAGAGCTGCTCGATGTTCGCATGAAGGATAAGCGCAAGCGCTATGTGCATTCGCTGGGTGTTGCCGAGACCGCACTTCATCTGGCCGAGGTCTACGGCGTTGACCGCTTTGATGCCGCTGCCGCCGGCTTGATCCACGACTGGGACAAGGTGCTTTCCGATGACGAGCTGGTCACGCGCGCTCTGCATTACGGCATTAAGATTGCCGGCTCTCCGTCTGCCGCGACGCCGCTTTTGCATGGCCCTGTTGCCGCCTATGAGCTTCCGCAGCTTTTCCCCGAGTTGTCGCCGGCCGTTTTCCAGGCTGTCGACCGTCACACCGTGGGTGCCTGCGACATGACGCCGCTCGATATGGTGGTCTTTGTGGCCGATGCCATCGAGCCCAACCGCCACGGCGACTATGCGCATGCGCTGCGCAAGATGGTGGGGGAGTCGACGCTCGATGAGTTGTTCTTCTCCTGTTTTGCGCAGGGTTTGGTCTATGTGATCCAGTCCGGGCGCTATCTTTATCCCACAGCTATTACGATTTACAACCATTACGCCCAGCTACGCTAGCTCGGGTGCGTCTAGAAAGAGGTATTCCATGGCCGACGAGACCATGACCGACGAGCAGATTCTTGAAGGTGTGGAGCACAAGAGCTTCGTCGCCACGTCCGACCGCACTGCCGCCTCGCTGTCCGCGAGCGGTGTCGCCGCCGAGGATGTCGCCCGCGCCGCCGCGCAGGCCGCCTACGACAAGAAGGGCGAGGACGTTCAGGTGCTCGACCTGACCGAGCTTTCCGACGTATGCGACTACTTTGTGCTTGCCACCGGTACCAACAACCGCCAGGTCGATTCGATTGTCGACGAGATCGAGGAGAAGGTCGCCGAGGCTTGCGGCGAGCACCCGTTCTCCATCGAGGGTCGCGAGCAGAAGACCTGGATGCTCATGGACTACGGTTCGGTTGTCGTCCATGTTTTTACCCCCGAGGCTCGCGAGTTCTACCGCCTCGAGAAACTCTGGGGTGACGCTCCCCAGCTCCCCCTCAACCTCCTCTAGTAGCTCATTTGGGACGGGGTTTAGCTACCCTCACGCATATCGCCGGGCAGTTGCACCATTCGCAGCTGCCCGGCTTTCTTTTTGCCTCAGGGACTAATCGTTGAAGCGGGATTGGCGGCCGAAGGATAGGGCGGTGTCGCCGAATTTGTCTCGGACGGCGTCGATGGCGACGGAGAGGTCGCGTCGGTCGCTGGATTGGGCCCCGCGGTCATCGATCTCGCAGAACAGGTCGGTTTGGATGCCGCCTTGGTGGTCGAAGTCGCTCATGCCGATGCCCGCTAAGCGAACATGCATGCCTTCCTGCCAGATGTTGTCGAGCAGTTCGAGTGCAACCGCCACGAAGATGTTTTCATCGTCGGTTGGATGAGGCAGCCGGCGCTGTGCCGTACGCCCGCTTCCATACGAATACTTGAGCTTGAGCGTCACCGTGGCGCCCGTTAGTCCCTGACGGCGCAGGCGGCGTCCCACTGACTCTCCCAACAGCGCAATCGCCGCCTCAATATCCCCACGCTCAGTTAAATCTTTCGCAAAGGTGCGTTCATTGCTGACCGACTTGACCTCGCGCTCTTCATCGAGACTCGTGACTTCGGAGATTTCGAGTCCCAGCGCACGCTGGCGCATGCGTTCGCCGTTGACGCCAAAAATAGAGGCCAGTGTGGACTCGGGCGCGCGCGAAAGCTCGCCGAGGGTGTAGATGCGCATGCGGCGCAGTCGCTCCTCGGCCGAGCGTCCGATGCCGCTCATGGCAGATACCGGCAGCGCGGCCAAAAAGCGCTGTTCCGTCCCGGGGCGCACGATGGTCAGCCCAAACGGCTTGTCGCGCTCACTCGCGATCTTGGCCACCGTCTTGTTGCAGCCGACGCCAATGGAGCACGTCACCCCCAGTGCCGCCACGCGGTCACTGATGCGTCGCGCCACCAGCAGCGGGTCCTCGGGCGCAAAGCGGCCCGGCGTAATATCGATAAAGGCCTCGTCGATGGACACGCGCTCAACGCGCGGGGTCTCGTCGGCGAGAATCGCCATGACCTGCGCGCTCACCTCGCGGTAGCGATCAAAATGCCCATGCGTCCAAATCGCTTGCGGGCACAGACGCCGTGCCTCGGCCGAGGCCATGGCAGAATGCACACCAAAGCGGCGCGCCTCATACGAACACGTGGACACGACGCCGCGCGATTCGGCGTCTCCGCCCACGATGAGCGGCTTGCCGCGCCACTCGGGATGGTCGAGCATTTCCACGCTGGCAAAAAACGCATCGAGGTCCATCAGGCCCACCGCCGGACCCGTCCAGCGCGGCGGCGTGACGCCCGCAGCATCCTCATAACCGTATGTATGTTCGCGTCTTTCCATGTCATGAGTATACCGCGCAGCTCATGTGGGGTGCGTGGATGTGCTTGCAAATCGTGAATTCTTGTCTAAGATATGGATTTGCCTTCGACTACACCGAAGAAGTTGGTCTCACGGACTTCACCTGCCCGCGTCGATGGCGTATTATGTTCAACTGTTTGTTTGTAGTTGCAGCCTAAAGCTGCTTGGTTGGAGGAGTTTCCTTTGGCAGTCAAGATTCGCCTTGCTCGTCACGGCGCTAAGAAGCGTCCGTACTACCGTGTCGTCGTCGCCGATTCCCGCGCCCCGCGTGACGGTCGTATCATCGAGGAGGTTGGCCGCTACAACCCGATGACCGCCCCCAAGACCATCAACCTCGACCTCGAGAAGATCGCCGACTGGCAGTCCAAGGGTGCTCAGCTCACCGACGCTGTCGCCGCTCTGGTCAAGGCCGCCAACGAGGGCGAGAAGACCGAGACCGTCGTCAAGAAGTCCAAGAAGCAGCTCGCCAAAGAGGCCGAGGCCGCTAAGGCTGCCGCTGAGGCCGCTGAGGGCGCCGAGGAGTAAATCGTGCCTGAGGTTGACGCTGCACAGCTCGAGGGTGAGGCAATGCTCTCAGATCGCATCGCCGATCTCGTCGAATATCTCGTTGTTCAGATCGTCGACGACCCGGATTCCGTGAGCCTTGAGGTCATCGATGGTGACGACGCCTCTACGATTGAGGTTTCGGTTGCCGAGGATGACGTCGCTAAGGTCATCGGCCGTCGTGGCCGTACCATCAAGGCCATTCGCACGCTCGCCCGTGCACTGGCCGCTCGCCTCGACACTGCTGTCGAGGTAGAGGTTCTGGGCTAGGACCTTGAGGTCCCAGTACAAAAACATCGCCCGTGTGGTCAAGCCGCACGGAAGGAAGGGGGAGGTCCTCGCGCAGCCGCTGCGGGGGCTTCCTTCTGTATTGGAGCCGGGTATGCGCGTCGCCCTGACGCCGCCGGCGCTCAGGCGTGACCGCTTTTGTACGGTTGTGTCCGTCACCGATACGGGCGATGGCGATCTGGTCTCGTTTGAGGGCATTGACGACTTGACAGCCGCTGAGGGCATCACGGGATGCTACGTGCTGGCTAACCGTGACGACTTTGAGCTCGATTCGCTCGATGCCGCCTATACCGACCTTATGGGTCGCGAGGTGGTCGACGAGCGTTTCGGTTCCCTCGGAACGATCGTCGAGATCATGTCGACGCCCGCCAACGATGTTTGGGTTGTCGAGGGCGATCGGTACGGCGAGGTGCTGATTCCCGTGATCGAGCAGGTTGTACTCGATCTTCCCGACACAGGAACAATTTCCGTCCATGTTATGGACGGCTTGATCGATATGGACAAGTAGGGAGGACAACATGCTGATTGAGACCCTTTCGGTCTTTCCCGAGATGTTTGAGCCCGTCATGTCCACATCGATCTTGGGCCGCGCCCGCAAGGCCGGCCTTTTTGATTTTAAGGCCTATAACCTGCGTGACTGGACGCACGACCGCCATCGTACCGTCGATGACGAGCCGTACGGCGGCGGGCAGGGCATGCTCATGAAGGTCGAGCCCATCGCCGAGGCCATCGAGGCTATTAGCTCCGAGGGTCCCAAGCCCACCGTGGTGTTCTTTACGCCCTGCGGCGAGCCCTTTACGCAGCATGTGGCCGAGCGCCTGCTCAAAAGCGAGCGTCTGCTGTTTGTATGCAGCCGCTACGAGGGCGTCGACGAGCGCGCGTATGCGTATGCCGACGAGCGCCTGTCGATCGGCGACTACGTGCTCACGGGCGGCGAGCTTCCTGCTATGGTCGTTGCCGATGCCGTCGTGCGTCTGATTCCCGGCGCCCTTGGTGACGAGATGAGCAACGTCGATGAGTCGTTCTCGACTGCCGAGGACGGTGGCCTGCTCGAGTACGCGCAGTACACCCGCCCCGCCGAGTTCAACGGCGAGGGTGTACCGCCGGTGCTCGTGAGCGGCGACCATGCGAAGGTTGACGCCTGGCGCCGTAAGAATGCCATCGAGCGCACCTGCCGCTGGCGTCCCGACCTGATCGAGACGGCGCGGCTTACGCCCGAGGAGCGCGCATACGCGCAGGACATCCTGGACGCATCGTATTCGCAGAGCGAGGAGTGAGAATGGTTCCAGCGCAGCATTCCGTGCTAAAGGGTGCGTTTGAGTGGATCGTGGTCGTCGCGATCGCACTGGTCGCCACCTTCCTGATTCGCTCGTTTGTGGTCGAGCCCTTTGTGGTGCCCACCGGTTCCATGGAGTCCACGATCGAGATCGGCGACCAGATCTTGGCGCAAAAGGTGAGCCTCGAGCTCGGCCAGCCCGTCAGCCAAGGCGATATCGTGGTGTTCCACAACCCCGATGGCACCTCCGAGCACGATGTTCTCGTCAAGCGTGTTATTGCCACGGCCGGCCAGACGGTCGACCTCCAGGATGGCAAGGTGGTCGTTGACGGCCAGGCGCTCGACGAGGACTACACGACCGGCATGAGCTGGCCGCTTTCGGTCCAGGCTCCCGGCGCTCAGGTAAGCTATCCCTACACCGTTCCCGACGGGTGCGTGTGGGTGATGGGCGACAACCGCGAAAACTCTGCCGACTCACGCTACTTTGGTCCCGTCGATCGCTCTGATTTGATCGCCGTGGCGCTTGTGCGCTACTGGCCGCTCAACCGCATCGGCACTATCGATTAAAAACCGCTATAGTACAGTACCTAACCGTGTAATCGTTTCGACGAGGGGATATTAGAGGCATGAACGCTTCATCGCTTTCCTTCCAAGACATCATCCTGCGCCTCCAGCAGTACTGGGGCGAGCAGGGCTGCGTCATTATGCAGCCCTATGACTCCGAGGTCGGTGCCGGTACCTTCCACACCGCGACCACGCTGCGCTCGCTCGGTCCTGCCGAGTGGCGTACCTGCTACGCTCAGCCCTGCCGCCGTCCTGCCGACGGTCGCTACGGCGAGAATCCCAACCGCATGCAGCACTACTATCAGTTCCAGGTGCTCATCAAGCCGTCGCCGGTCAACGCCCAGGAGCTTTACCTGGGGTCTCTTGCCGCTATCGGTCTGGACCCCAACGACCATGACGTCCGTTTTGTCGAGGATGACTGGGAGAGCCCGACCCTGGGCGCCTGGGGCCTTGGCTGGGAGGTCTGGCTCAACGGCATGGAGGTCACGCAGTTTACGTACTTCCAGCAGGTAGGCGGCATCGAGGTCGATCCCGTGCCCGTCGAGATCACCTATGGTCTGGAGCGCATCGCCATGTACGCCCAGGGTGTCAACTCCGTCTACGACCTGGTTTGGAGCTACCTGCCCGATGGCACGCCCATGACCTACGGCGACGTGTTCCTGGAGAACGAGCGCGAGTTTAGTGCCTACAACTTTGAGGTCGCCAACGTCGAGATGATGCGTCAGAAGTTTGACGACTACGAGGCCGAGTGCCACTCCTGTCTGGAGCGCAAGCTGCCGCTGCCCGCATACGACTGCGTCATGAAGTGCAGCCATGCCTTCAACCTGCTCGATGCCCGCGGTGCGCTGTCCGCGGTCGAGCGTGCTAACTACATCCTGCGCGTCCGCGCCGTCGCCAAGGCGTGCTGCGAGGCCTATATGGCCGAGGTCGCCGGAGTCCACGAGAATGCTGACCAGGAAGGCGAGGTGGCGTAAGCCATGGCAGACGCTAAGGATTTCCTGTTTGAGATTGGTACGGAGGAAATGCCCTCCGCACCGCTGAACAATGCCGTCAAGCAGCTCGGCACCATGATTGCCAAGGGCCTCGACGAGGCCGGTCTGGCCCATGACGAGGTCCGCGTGATCTCGAGCCCGCGTCGTCTGGCTGCGCTCGTGGCCAACGTCGCCACCGCGACCGATGAGGTCCATGAGGTCAAGCGCGGTCCCGCGGCAAACATTGCCTTTGATGCCGACAGCAACCCCACCAAGGCCGCCCAGGGCTTCGCCCGCAAGTGCGGTGTGGCTGCCGAGGACCTGGTCCGTCGCGAGGACACCGACGGCCGCGAGTACGTGTTCGCCGAGAAGAACATTCCCTCCGCACCGGCTACCCCGATCCTGACGGTTCTGTGCGAGAAGACGATCGCCGGCCTGCAGTGGCCCAACTACCGCAGCCAGCGCTGGGGCCACGAGCACGCTACGTTTGTTCGTCCGGTCCGTTGGATCTGCTGCCTTTTGGGCGAGGACGTCGTGCCCGTGTCGTTTGCCGACGTGACGAGCGGCAACACCACTCGTGGTCATCGCGTTCTGGGCCCCGGTGACCATGTGGTCGCCAGCCCCGCCGTCTACGAGCAGGTGCTCGAGGACGCCGGCGTGCTCTCTGCCGAGCGTCGCCGTGAGGCTATCCTTGCCGGTATCGCCGAAGTCGAGGCTGCGCGCCCCGGCTGCCATGTCGACACGCCCAAGAAGGTCTTCGAGGAGGTCATCAACCTCTGCGAGTGGCCGACGGTGCTCGTCGGTACCTTTGACGAGGAGTTCCTCAAGGTCCCGCACGAGATCATCTGCGAGTCCATGCTCACCAACCAGCGCTACTTCCCGATCTATGACGGCGAGGGCAAGCTCACGCGTGAGTTCGTGGTCGTTTCCAACAGCAAGCCCGAGAACGCCGAGCGCGTGATCGACGGCAACGAGCGCGTCGTGCGTGCCCGTCTGGACGATGCCAAGTTCTTCTACGAGGAGGACCTGAAGATTTCCCTCGACGAGTTCCGTGAGCGTCTGGCCAATGTCGCCTTCCAGGAGAAGCTCGGTAGCGTGCTCGCCAAGTCCGATCGCATCGAGCAGCTCGCGCTCGCTATTGCCCGTGAGGCACACCTGGGTGCTCACCTGGCAGCCGATGCCGGCCGCGCCGCGCACCTGTGCAAGGCCGACCTGGTGTCTAACGCCGTCGTCGAGTTCACGAGCCAGCAGGGCGTGATGGGCGGTTATTACGCGACCGCGATGGGGGAGAACGACGAGGTCGCTCATGCTATTCGCGATCACTATCGTCCTCGCTTTGCCGGTGACGAGCTGCCCGAGGGCACCGTTGGCTGCATCGTGGCCTGTGCCGACAAGCTCGATACCATCGCCGGTATCTTTGCCATCGGCGAGCCCCCGACCGGCTCTTCGGACCCCTACGCGCTGCGTCGTGCCGCTATCGGCATCATCAACATCCTGCGCGATCGTCTGCCGATTGACCCCACGTCGCTCATCGACTTCGCTCTCGAGCTCTATAGCGAGCAGGGCATTGAGTTCGACACCGCCAAGGTCGCCCAGCAGGTCCGTGACTTCTTCCACGGCCGTCTGGTGAGCATGGCCCGCGACGAGAAGATTCCGGCCGATACCGTCGCCGCCGTCTCCGCGGTGCACATCATCGCCCCGTCCGTCTTCTTCGCCCGCTGCGCCGCGCTCGATGAGGCCCGCAAGAATGACGCCGAGACCTTCGACAACCTGGCGACCGCCTATGCCCGCGCCGCGCACATCTCCAAGCCCGAGCTGGGTGCGGAGTACGACCGCAGCCTGATGGGCGAGGCCGAACTCGCGCTTGCCGATGCCTCCGAGGCCGCTCAGACCGCTGTCGATGCTGCCCTTGCTGCCGAGGACTACCCGGCCGCATTTGCCGCCCTCGCCGCCCTGCGCGCGCCCATCGACCGCTTCTTCGATGAGGTCATGGTCATGGACAAGGACGAGCAGCTTCGCGATAATCGCCTTAAGCTGCTCAACCGCTTCGAGGCCGTTTTCTCCGGCATCGCCAACATCGGTGAGCTTGCCCGCAAAAAGTAAGCTATCCTGCGCATAAGCGCAAAAGGAGCCCCGCATGGATTGCCCGGTCACCGCTCGTCCCACCGTTATCGTTATCTCCGACTCGCTCGGTGATACCGCTTGTGAGGTGGTGCTTGCGGCGTCCGGGCAATTTGATGAAGGGGCTTTTCGTGTTTTACGTCTGCCTAAGGTGACCTCGGTGGAGCAGGTTAAGTCGTTTGTGGGTCCGCATGTCGATGCGGACCATCGCGATATCGCCGTATTCCACACAATTGTCGATCCGGCGCTTCGTGCTCGCGTGCTCGACTACTTGGGCATGCTGCACATTCGCTCGGTCGACCTGATCGGCCCGACGCTTGCCGTGCTGTCGTCGCTTATCGGCGTGCCGCCAAAAGGAGTGGCGGGTGTGATCCATAAGACCGATGACCGGTATTTCCACCGCATCGAGGCCATGGAGTACTTTGTCGAGCACGATGACGGACGTGGTTGCGACGATCTGTCGGGTGCCGATATCGTGCTGCTGGGCGTGTCGCGCACATCCAAGACGCCGCTGTCGATGTATTTGGCCTATCAGGGCTACAAGGTCGCCAACGTTCCGTTGGCGCACGGTATGGAGCCGCCCAAGTCGATTTACGAGGTAGACCCGATGCGGTTGTTTGGCCTGATTTCGACCGTCGACGTTATTTCTGAGATTCGCGATAGCCGCTTGGGCGACGACTATGCCCGTGCCGTCGCCGGCTCCTATGCCGAGCCCGAGAGCGTGCGAAGCGAGCTCGAGGAGGCTCGTGCTCTCATGAAGCGCCTGGGTTGCTTTGTAGTGCGTACCGACGGCAAGGCGATCGAGGAGAGCGCCTCCGAGATCATCGC
Organism: Collinsella sp.; assembly: GCA_018376905.1. Lineage (GTDB taxonomy): Bacteria > Actinomycetota > Coriobacteriia > Coriobacteriales > Coriobacteriaceae > Collinsella. Next base: position 39,636 of record JAHAAK010000021.1, read on the forward strand.
TCACCTCGATGAGATCCAGGAAGCAAGGGCCCGCCGAGCCGCCCGCCGCGCCCAGCAGCGGTAACTACTGAGTAGCTAATTTGGCACGTGTCTCTATAGTATTGGGTAGTGTCGAGAAAGTTGGTGTAGCGCCCGATCCGAAGTGAGTCGGCCCGGCGTACTGGAATCTGGAATACGGTTGATATCCTATGCCGCCTCGACC
>JAHAAK010000022.1 GCA_018376905.1 Collinsella sp.
ACGCCCCTAAGCGGCAATCTGACGTTCAATCGTCGGTCGCGTACCGAAGTACGCTTCCCTCCTCTTTCACGTCACCTTGCTCGCTTAGGGGCGTTTTCGCTGACTTATGCTCAACCTGCGACGCTTTCGTGGTCCTAAGTAGTCATTGGGGACGTTCTTAAATGAATAGTTGGGCTGCTAATTTGTGCGGGTTGTGGTTTTGTGACCTGCTGAAATTAAAGATACTGTACAACTGTACGTTAATTCGTCTTCGTAGTATATTGCTACCCGCAAAACTCAATACCATTGTGCTCTGAGACGCTAAAGCGCCTACGTACAATGGTTATCAATAGTACGATTCGATTCAACGACAGGATGGATGGTCCAAGCGTGAGTCTCGGCAGCAAACTATCCAATGCAAAGGTCTCCTTTGCGATATTTAAGCGCGACATTAAGCGACTGCTCGTGAACCCCGTCGCCTTGGTGGTTACCCTTGGCGTGTGCGTTATTCCCTCGCTGTATGCCTGGTACAACATCGTGGCTAACTGGGATCCGTACGGAAACACCCAGGGTATCAAGATTGCCATCGCCAACAATGACCAAGGAACTCAAAACGACCTGGTGGGCGAGCTCAATGCGGGCGACAAGGTTGTCGACCAGCTCAAAGAGAACGATCAGCTGGGCTGGACCTTCGTCGATTCGGCCGCCGATGCTAAAGAGGGCGTCGAGAGCGGTGAGTACTATGCGGCCATCGTAGTCCCCAAGAACTTCTCGGATAACCTGGTTTCGATGCTCGACGGCAACTACCATCAGCCCAAGCTTACGTACTACGTCAATGAGAAGAAGAGCGCTATTGCGCCCAAGGTTACCGACACCGGTGCAAACACCATCGAGGAGCAGATCAACTCGGAATTTGTCTCCACGGTGGGCGAGACCGTTGCCAGTATTGCCAAGGATGCCGGAGTCGATTTAAAGGACAAGGCAACCCAGACTCAGGACTCGCTGGCAAGTTCGGTGTCTGAGGCGTCCGATACCTTGGGCGAGGTGCACGATTCGATTGGCGACATGAATGCCGCCATCGATAAGACGAGTGGCGCCATCGCCTCGGCCGATGCGGCACTTGCCGGCCTGCAGGGTCAGGCGCCGTCACTGACGCAGGCGATCTCTCAGGGTAACGACCTGCTGGGCGAAGCTCGCACCACGGCGGGCAACTCTATCGCCTCGCTCTCCAAGGCGCTCTCGGAAGGCAGCCTTGCGCTTACCAAGACGTCGGCCTCTGCGAACGCTGCCATCGGCAAGCTGACGGGCACGGTCACATCTACGACCACCCGTATCGACAACTCGCTCGAGTCTCTCCAAGCGACGATTGACCACAACAGCGCTGTCATCGAGCGCCTGCAGATTCTCGCTAACGATACGTCGACGGGATCGGAGAACGCCGACGCGCTCATCGCATCGACCATTAATTCGCTTCGCGAGCAAAACCAGAAGCTGCAGAGCATTAAGGATGGCCTTTCTGCACAGTCGAGCGCCATGGCAAACGACGCTACGGCGATCTCGAACGCGAGCAACGCACTCAACGCGGCAATTCAGACCGGTACGGCTAACCTCGGTCAGGCTCAGACCGATCTGGGACAGAACGCACTGCCGAAGGCTTCGAGCGCGCTTGACTCCTTTGCCGCCGTTTCGGGCGATTTGACCGGCATTGTGTCGGGTATGACCCCCACGATAGCGAGCGCGCGCGGCACGCTGGCGCAGCTCGACGCCACGCTCAAGCAGGCAAAGACCACGCTGTCCCAAACCGACGCCTCCCTTGCCAAAGTTCAGGACAAGCTCGCGACCGCCGCCAATGACATTGCGGCGCTGCAGACCTCTGAGTCTATGGGCGAGTTAGCCGACCTCATGGACGTCGATGTCGATGACGTGGCAGATTTCATGGCATCTCCGGTTGAGCTGACGTCCAAGTCCATCTATCCGGTCAAGAGCTTTGGCTCGGGCATCGCGCCCTTCTACACCAATCTGGCGCTGTGGGTGGGCGGCTATGTGCTCATCGCCATCTACAAGCTCGAGGTCGACCGCGAGGGCATCGGTAGCTTTACGGCGCGTCAGGGCTACTTTGGCCGCTGGCTGCTGCTGGTGATCCTGGGCGCGTTCCAGGCCATTATCGTTACGGTGGGCGACCTGGTCATTGGCGTTCAGTGCGTCAATCCGCTGCTCTTTGTGCTGGGCGGCATCGCTATCTCGTTCACCTACGTCAACATCATCTATGCGCTGTCCACCACCTTTAAGCATATCGGTAAAGCCATTGGCGTCATCCTCGTCATTGTGCAGATCCCCGGCTCGTCGGGCATGTATCCCATCGAGATGATGCCCGGCTTCTTCCAGTGGCTGCACCCGCTGCTGCCCTTCACCTATGGCATCAACCTGCTGCGCGAGACCGTCGGTGGCATGTATTCGTTCAACTACCTGTTCAACCTGTGCATCCTGGGCGTGTTCCTTATTATCGCGCTCTTTATCGGTCTGCAGCTGCGCCCGTTGCTGCTCAACCTCAACCTGCTCTTTGATAAGCAGCTTTCCACGACGGGCCTCATGATCTGCGAGTCCAACGACCTGCCGCGCCAGCGCTATTCGCTGCGCACGGCCATGCGCGTCATGCTCGATTCGGATTCGTACCGTCGCGAGCTGCTCGATCATGCCGTGGCGTTTGAGCATCGCTACCCGTACTACATCAAGGGCGGTTTTGCCGCCGTGGTAGGCGTGCAGGTTCTGCTCTTCGTGCTTTCGACGGTGCTCGATATCGACAATAACGGCAAGATCATCCTGCTCGTTATCTGGATCATTTCGGTTATCGCCATCTGTGGCTGGCTCATCAACATCGAGTACATCCGTGCGAGCCTCAATACCCAGATGCGTATCTCGGCGCTTTCGGACGAGGACCTTCGCCGCGAGATGCGCGAGCACACGGCTGCCATTCCTGCTGCCCGTCGCATGTTTGGTCTCAACGCCAGCGAGCGGGGCACCAAGGACAGCGAACAGCCCACGAGCCGTCTGCCGCATATCGGTGCGCATCGTAAGGCTCAAGATGTCGACGACGTTGACAACGTAAGCGGAAACGACGGGGACACCACCCCGCTTGGCAAGCACTCTAAAGGAGGTGAGGCATAAATGAAAAACATCCTGCACCTGTTTAAGCGCGATGTCCAAAACGTGTCTCGCTCCGTGATCGGCTTGGTTGTTGTGATGGGCCTGATCATCGTGCCGTGCCTGTACGCGTGGTTTAACATCGCCGGAAGCTGGGATCCCTACGGCAATACCGGCAACCTTAAAATTGCAGTGGTCAACACCGACGAGGGCTACGAGAGCGATCTGATTCCCGTCGAGGTCAACGTGGGCGAAAACGTAACCGCCACTCTGCGCGGCAACGAGAACTTCGACTGGGTCGTTCTCAACGACCGCGATAAGGCGATTGAGGGCGTTAAGTCGGGCGCGTACTACGCTGCCGTCGTTATCCCTAAAACGTTTAGCGCCGACATGATGACGCTTTTCTCGACCGAGGTGAAGCACGCCGATATCGAGTTCTACGAGAACCAGAAGGCCAACGCCATCGCGCAGATCGTGACCGAGAAAGGCTCGAGCGCCGTCCAGAGTCAGGTCAACGAGACTTTTACCAAGACCATCACGACCATCGGCCTTAAGACCGTGTCCAGCCTGCTCGACTATATGAGCACCGACCAGGTGAGCAACTTTATCGCCAATCTGTCCTCTACGCTGGGCGATTCGGTCGAGGACCTGCAGGACGTTCAGGCGAGCGCGAAGTCGCTCGCGGGCATTTTGAGCTCTACGTCCGATTCACTGACATCGGCGGGCGGCATGCTCAAGCAGACGGGCACCGTCGATGAGTCGACGAAGCAGCTGATGGAGCATGCCAAGAGCGGCATCAATGATTCCAAGGAAGCGCTCAAGGCCGCCAGCGATGCCGTTGACGCGGCGATTGACGGAAGCGCGGGCTCGTTCGACAACGTGTCCGCCGAGCTTGCGAAGGCATTCGATGCCGCGAATCAGCATGTTCACCTTACAGTGTCTCAGCTCAACGAAGCCGCAGCGGCGCTCAATACGCGTGCTGACGATATCGATGCGATGGCCGATCGGCTCCGCAACCTTGCCGACCAGGTGAGTGATGACAAGCTCAAAGACGGCCTTAAGTCCGCTGCGACGTCGCTGGGCAGAATTGCCGTGGAGTACCGCAACAATGCGAAGGACCTGACGGCGACCGCAAAGTCCCTTTCGGACAGCATGGCGGAGGTCAACAACTCGCGCGCCGAGGTCGACCAGGCCATCGCCGATGCCAAAGCGGGTATCTCGGGTGCCAAGTCCGACTACGATTCTACGTTCTCGGTTAAGGCCAAGGAGCTCAAGAAGACCATTTCGGGCGTTCTGGATTCCCTGAACGGTATCTCGGGTGACTTGGATAGCGCCGTGAGCGGTCTGACCGACGCCTCTGGTTCGCTCGCGAAGGGTCTCTCCAAGGCTGCAAAGCTGGTCAACAAGGCTTCCAATCAGCTGGGCGAGGCGTCGGACAAGATCAGTGCCTTTAAGGACGAGCTTGATAGCGCTCTGATCTCGGGTGACCTGGCCATGATTAAGACAATGATTGGCAGCGACCCCGAGGGCCTCGCCGTGTCGCTTTCCGGCCCTGTCGCACTCGACCGCAAGCCGGTCTATCCGATCCGCAACTACGGTTCGGCCATGGCGCCGTTCTACACGATTCTGTCGCTCTGGGTCGGCTCGATTGTTCTGGCGGCCATGATGAAGGTCTCGGTTGACGATGAGCTTATCAACGAGCTCATTCCCGTGCGCCTGCACGAGATCTACTTGGGCCGTTATCTGTTCTTTGGCGGCCTGGCCTTGCTGCAGGCGACGCTCGTGTGCGCGGGCGACATTCTGTTCTTTGGTATTCAGTGCGACGACCCGCTGCAGTTTGTGCTGGCGGGCTGGGTCGCGAGTCTCGTGTTCTCCAATATCGTCTACACGCTTACGGTATCGTTTGGCGATATCGGCAAGGCCCTCGCCGTCGTGCTGCTGGTCATGCAGGTCGGCGGTTCGGGCGGTACGTTCCCCATCGAGATGACCGGCCCCGTGTTCCAGGCGATCTACCCGTTCCTGCCGTTTACTCACGGCATCAACGCCATGCACGCCGCCATGGCCGGTGCCTACCATATGGAGTACTGGATTGAGCTGGGTATCTTGGCGAGCTACCTGATTCCGTCGCTGGCCCTGGGCGTCGTCTTCCGCCGCCCGGTCATCAAAGCCAACGACTGGATCATCGAAAAACTGGAGTCGACAAAGCTAATTTAGTGCGGCAACGTTAACGCTGATGTAGCACTAATGCCAGCGAGCGAGCCGCATTTGCGCCAAGGTGACGTGAAATGAAAGGGCGCTGACCTTCTGGTCGCGCCCTTGAAATTGAACGTCAGATTGGCGTGAATGCGGCTCGCGCAGCGTCGGCCGGTCCGCCGTTCGGTAGAACGGCGGAACAAAACGCTTTAGTGGGCTGGATTGCGGTGCAACGCTGGTTGTTGATACAGTAGCGGGGCGTGCCGGGGGTCCGGCGCGCCCTGTTTTTATTTGACCATGAGGCGGCACGCAGCCATATGCGTGCGGACACCACGCCCAGATTGAGTGCGAGGATGTTCCATGGCCCAATACGCTGCCAACGAAATCGAGAACTTGCCCGATAGCCCTGTAGCCCGTGAGGATTTGGGCGCGGGCGGTATTCCCCGGGGCGCCGGCGCACGCTCTCCGCTGTTCTGGAAGGTTCTGCTCCTTTCGGTGGCGGTCATCTGGGGCTACTCCTTTACCACTATGAAGGACGCACTCGGCACCATTCCGGTGTTCGCGCTGCTCTATGTACGCTTTCTGCCCGCAGCGTTGGTCATGTTTGCCGTCTTCCACAAGCGCATCATTGCACATTTCAACGCTCGCAACCTGATCGTTGGCCTGAGTATGGGCGTGCTCATGTGGGCGGCCTATGCGTTGCAGACGGTCGGTCTGGCACATACTACGGCGGGCAAGAATGCTTTTTTGACGGGCACGTACTGCATCCTTGTGCCGTTCGCGAGCTATTTTCTGAGCGGCGAAAAACTCACCCGCTATAACCTGGGCGCGGCACTGCTGTGCTTGGCGGGCATTGGTTTGGTGGCGCTCGATAGCGTTGAATTCAACATCGGTGACGTCATTACGCTGGCGGGTGCGGTCTTTTTCGCCATCCAGATGGCGGTGACCGCCAAGTACGGTCGCAAAATGGACATCAACGTCATCACGTTTTGGATGTTTGTGGGCAACGGCGTGCTGAGCCTGGCAACGTCGCTGCTATTCGAGACCCAAGCGCCTCTGTCCGTGTGGACGCCGAGCTTTATCACTGCGATGGCGTTTCTCTCGGTGGGCTGCACATGCGTGGCTCTGCTCATCCAAAACGTCGGCCTGGCGCATGTCCCGGCTTCGACGGGCTCGCTGCTCCTTTCGATGGAGTCCCCTTCGGGCGTGTTGTTTTCGGTGCTGCTGATGGGGGAAGCGCTCACCTCGCGTCTGCTCGCCGGCTTCGTGCTTATCTTCCTGTCGATTATCTTGAGCGAGACTCACTTCGATTTTTTGCGCAAAAAGCCGCGCCCGCAATTGTAAACAACTTGTTGCGCCGCCCTCCCGGGGCGGCATTTTTTATGCGTCGCCCTTAAAGTAGTACTTTGCACTTTACGCTATCAAAGTGCTTGCTGCAAAAACGTTACTGGGGGGCATCTATGGCACCAGCACTGTCCGATCTTCAACCGCAATCAGCGCCCAAGGCCACCGCGGCGGCGCAGGCCGCTATCGGTGACGGTCTTGTTGCAGAAGCTCAGGCTTTTGCAGACGAGCTCGCTGCGTGGCGACACGATTTACACCAGATGCCCGAGCTGGGCAATAGCCTCCCGCAGACCTCTGCGTATATTCAAGCGCGCCTGACCGAGATGGATATCCCATTTGCCACGCTCGTCGATGGTTCCTGTGTTGTGGGCCTTGTCGGCGCCGGTGCCGTCGCGGCCCAGGGCAATGGCGTCTGCACGGACGAACAGGCCGGTACGGTCGTTATGCTGCGTGGCGACATGGATGCCCTGCCCGTTGCCGAAGAGTCAGGCGAGCCTTTCGCCTCTACGAACGGCTGCATGCACGCATGCGGACACGATATGCACGCGACGGCGCTGCTTGGTGCAGCCCGTATGCTCAAGGCGCGCGAGGCGGAGCTTGTCGACGCCAATGCCACGGTTAAGTTGCTGTTCCAGCCGGGCGCGGAAACCTTTGAGGGTGCCCGCGCCGCCATCGCCGATGGTCTGCTACAGAACCCGCGTCCCCAGGCCGCCTTTGCCATGCATGTCAATAGCCAGTCGCCGCTTGGCCTGGTGCTCTACGGCAGCCCGGCGCTCTCGGGCGTGTACGGTTTTCGCATCACGCTTCAGGGCAAGGGTGGCCATGGCTCGAGCCCCGAGATCTGCATCGACCCCATCACGGCCGGCGTCCATGTGCATCTGGCGCTTCAGGAGCTCATCTCCCGCGAGGTGCCGGCGGCCAAGGAGGTCGCACTGACTGTCGGTAAGTTCGCCGGCGGTCAGGCCGCAAATGTCATCCCCGACACTTGTGTGCTCGAGGGAACGCTGCGCGGCTTCGACGTCGAGCTCATGGAGCACCTCAAGACCCGCATCGCGGAGGTCGTCAAAGGTGTTGCCACGACCTATCGTACGCCGGCGACTATCGAGACGCTCTCGGATGTTCCCCCGCTCGTACTCGATGACGATATGACGCAGGCGTCGCTTGGCTACGTGGGCGCGGTGCTGCCCAAGTCCGCCTTCTTGCCACTGTTCCACGCCATGGCGAGCGAGGACTTCGCGTTGATCTCGAGCGAGATCCCGAGTGCGTACTTTACCGTGGGCGCTGCCGCGACTGATACGGACAAGCATTTTGCTCAGCACCATCCCAAGGCACGCTTTAGCGATGCCGAGCTTCCCCTTGGCGCCGCGGCTTACACGGCGGTCGCTTTGGGCTATATCGCTGACCACCGGTAGCACCCAACCTTGCCTTTCAAGCCTGCGGGCATGGCCATAAGGCCTATGTCCTTGTCTTTCAAGGCAATCTTGGGCACCGTGGGCGCCATCGTCTCGGGCGTGCTGTTCGATGCCACGGGCTCCTTTGCGAGCACCTGGATTGTGTGCCTGGCGCGCTCCGTGGTCATGCTCGTGTTCCTGCTGGCATCCGAGCCCATCGCCGCCAAGCTGCGCACGAGCGTGGCGGGGGAGTAGACGCCCGTCGCTCTTTTCTGTTCGCCCCGTTCTGTCCGTGGCCGCCCTGGAAGCCGAATGGATGCTCGTACCATCATTCGGTTTCCAAGGCGGCCACGGGCCTACGAAATGATCCGTTTTCCTCCGTCCTCAACAGATCACGTGATTCGAAAGAGACGGAGGAAAACGGATCCCAAACAGCGGCGGTGCGTCTGGCCGAACGAGCCCCCATACCCTCGTTCGGTCAGACGCGCCGCCGCGTTTTGTTTTTGTGCCGTATAATGACCACTACCTATGACGCGATACAAAAGAAAGGTGTTTGCCCATGCAGGCACAGAAGGCGGAGGGAACCCGCGACCTTATCGGCGCCGAGATGCGCGCTTGGCAAAAGATGCAGCAGATTGCGGCCGGCGTATTCGAGCCGTTTGGCTTTAAGCCTATCGAGACGCCCGCGATCGAGCAGGTGGACGTCTTTGTCCACGGCATCGGCCAGTCGACCGACGTCGTGCGCAAGGAGATGTTCCGCGTCTTTAGCGGCGCCAACCTGGAGCGCGTCTTTACTGAGGGCACCGACACCAAGCTCAAGCCCAAGCAGCGCCTGGCGCTTCGTCCCGAGGGCACGGCCGGTGTGGTGCGCGCCGTCGTGGAGAACAACCTGGTGCCCCAGGGCTCCACGCCGTTTAAGGCTTACTACGCCGAGGCCATGTTCCGCGGCGAGCGTCCCCAGAAGGGCCGCCTGCGCCAGTTCCATCAGGTGGGCATCGAGTGGCTCGGCGCTCCCGATCCGGCGGCAGACGCCGAGTGCATCATCATGCTCATGGAGTTCTACAAGCGCTTGGGCTTCGATCTTTCCAAGCTCCGTCTGCTCATCAACTCGATGGGTGACGCCCAGTGCCGTCCGGCCTATCGCGAGCAGGTTAAGCAGTTCATTCTCGATCACGCAGACGAGATGTGCGATGAGTGCCGCGAGCGCGCCGAGCTCAACCCGCTGCGCGCCTTCGACTGCAAGAACGACCACTGCCGCGAGATCATGGCCGAGGCCCCGCTGATGGGCGACAACCTGTGCGACGAGTGCCGCGAGCACTACGAGCAGGTCAAGCGCTATCTGGATGCCGCCGGTATCGAGTATGTCGAGGATCCCACCCTGGTGCGTGGTCTGGACTACTACACCCGCACTGTCTTTGAGGTCGAGGCCCCTGGCGCCGGCGTCGGCTCTATCGGCGGCGGCGGCCGCTATGACGGCCTGGTCGAGCTCGAGGGTGGCAAGCCCACGGCGGGCGTCGGCTTTGCTGTCGGTTTTGAGCGCGCCCTGCTGGCCCTGCAGGCCTTTGGCAGCGATCTGGGTGCCGAGGAGGCCCCTTGCGTCTATGTCGCCAACGCCGGCAAGGAGCTGCGCCAGAACGTCTTTGCCATTACGCAAGAGCTTCGCGCCGCAGGCATCGTGACCGAGGCCGACTATCAGGGCCGTTCGCTCAAGGCTCAGTTTAAGCAGGCCGATAAGGTGGGCGCCAAGCTCATCCTGGTCCTGGGCGGCGACGAGCTTGCCGCCGGCAAGGTCAAGGTGCGCGACATGGAGAGCCATGAAGAGGCCCTTGCCGATCTGGCCAACGTCGTCGAGGCGGTTCGCGAGCGCCTGTAGCGCATCTTTTTGAGCTGCGGACCCGCTAACACGTCCCGCTTGCGCCGAGCGATTGTTACGGGGGTGTTTCGCATTTATGCGGAATGCCCCCGTTTACGTATGCCGCCCACCGAGAAATACGACCATTTAGGGCAAAACCTTTGCAATGCAGAAAATACTTTTGTGTGGTAAAGCGCAATCAGTGTCGAAAGTATTTCTCAAGCGCCTATAATGAATACCGCATGTTACGTGCATAGAAGGAGGAATGGGAGGAAACGTGGCTGAGAACCTAAGCAACCAGTCTGTACCCGAAGCCGCGGCGCGCGTCGCTGCCGTGGTCAACCGCCTCGTTAACCGAATCGGCTCGAATGCCGAGTCCAGGGAGCGTCTCGCCGAGATCGAGATCCCCGAGGAGCTGCGCGACAATCTGGCGCTGTTCTTGCGCCTGGAGCGCCGTGTGCTTAGCGAGTATGATCCCGAGATCGCGGACCTGTTCGACAAGATTTTGACAGCCGAGATTGTGGTCAATGCCGGCAACCCCGGTACCTGCGCTGCCGACGAAGCCGTCGACGAGCAGGGCGTGCCCACCGCCGACGAGCCCACTGCCGTGGCATTTCGTGAGGTCGTCGATTTGATCGACAGCCTGCCGCTCGATAAGCAGCAGGTCATTGTCCGCGCCTTTACGAGCTTTTTCCATCTGGCAAACCTGTCGGAGGAGAACTACCGTGTGGCGCAGCTGCGCGAGCGCGAGGCCGGTGCGTCGACCGATACCGAGGTCGATCCTGCCAACGAGCTTACCGTTGCCTATCACCAGCTGGTGAATGAGCTGGGTGTCGAGGGTGCCAACGAGCTGCTCGACAAGCTCGAGTTCCACCCTGTCTTTACCGCACATCCCACCGAGGCCCGTCGTAAGGCCGTCGAGGGCAAGATCCGCCGTATCTCCAACCTGCTGGAGGAGCGTCCGCGTCTGGGCGGCTCCGACCTGGTGGAGAACGAGCGCCATATGCTGCAGGAGATCGACGCCCTGGTGCGTACGAGCCCCATCGCGCTCAAGAAGCCCACGCCGGTCGAGGAAGCCGATACCATCATCGACATCTTCGATAACACGCTGTTCGACGTTATCCCCGTTATCTATCGTCGTTTTGACGATTGGGTGCTGGGCGACAAGGCCGGTACTGTGCCGCCGCTGTGCCCGGCGTTCTTCCATCCCGGCAGCTGGATCGGTTCCGACCGCGACGGTAACCCCAACGTCACCGCCAAGGTGAGCCGTGAGGTCGCCGCCAAGTACTTTACGCACATGGTGCTCAAGCTCGAGGACAAGTGCCGCCACATCGGCCGCAACCTCACGCTCGAGGCCACCTACAGCAAGCCGTCGGCCGAGCTCATTAACCTGTGGAACCATCAGGTCGAGATGAGCCCTCGGTACACGGCCCGCGCCGAGCTGATCTCCGAGCACGAGCCGCATCGCGCCGTCATGCTCGTCATGGCCGACCGTCTGAACGCCACCGTGCGCCGTATCACCGACACCATGTACCACAGCGCCGACGAGTTCCTGGATGACCTGCGCGTCGTCCAGCGTTCGCTGGCCGCCTGCGGTGCCGTCCGTGCCGCCTACGGCCCGGTCCAGACCATCATCTGGCAAGTCGAGTCCTTCGGCTTCCATATGGTCGAGATGGAGTTCCGTCAGCACTCCGTGGTGCATGCCCGCGCCCTCAAGGATATCCACGAGAACGGTATCCATGGCGACCTGCAGCCCATGACGCGCGAAGTCATCGATACCTTCCGTGCTATCGGCTCCATCCAAAAGCGCTACGGCAAGAAGATGGCGCACCGCTACATCATCTCGTTTACCAAGAGCGCCCAGCATGTGGCCGACGTCTTTGAGCTTGCCCATCTGTCCTTTGCGCACGAGGAGGATGTCCCCGAGCTCGACGTGATTCCGCTGTTCGAGCAGCTCGAGGACCTCGAGGGCTGCGTCGACGTGCTCGACCAGATGCTTACGCTCCCCGTGGTGCAGAAGCGCCTTGCCCAGACCAACCGCCGCATGGAGGTCATGCTGGGCTATTCCGACTCCTCCAAGGATGCCGGTCCTACCACGGCCATGCTCGCGCTGCACTCCGCGCAGGAGCGCATTGCCAAGTGGGCCGAGAAGAACGATATCGACTTGGTGCTCATGCACGGTCGCGGCGGTGCCGTGGGCCGTGGCGGCGGCCCGGCCAACAAGGCCGTGCTGGCTCAGCCCAAGGGTTCGGTCAACTGCTTCTTTAAGCTCACCGAGCAGGGCGAGGTCATCTTTGCCCGTTACGGCAACCGCACGCTGGCTCAGCGCCATGTTGAGTCCGTTGCCGCCGCAACGCTTTTGCAGTCGGCCCCGAGTGTCGAGAAGACCAACACCGAGACCACGCAGAAGTTCTGGGATATGGCCGAGAAGCTCAACGCCGCAAGCCACGAGCGCTATCTGGACCTGCTGAACACCGAGGACTTTACACCGTGGTTCTCGACCGTGACGCCGCTGACCGAGGTCGGTCTGCTGCCGATCGGCTCGCGTCCCGCCAAGCGCGGTCTGGGCGCCAAGTCGCTCGATGACCTGCGTACCATCCCGTGGATCTTCAGCTGGAGCCAGGCGCGCATTAACCTGGCCGCTTGGTACGGTCTGGGCACCGCCTGCGAGCAGCTTGGCGATCTTGACCAGCTCAAGGCTGCCTACCAGGAGTGGCCGTTCTTCCGCACCTTTATCGACAACATCGAGATGTCGATCGCCAAGACCGACCAGCGCATCGCCAAGATGTATCTGCACCTGGGCGACCGCCAGGATCTGTCCGAGAAGGTCTTTACCGAGATGCAGCTCACGCGTAAGTGGGTCCTTGCCATCGTCGGTGACGAGTGGCCGCTGCAGCGCCGTCGCGTGCTCGGCTGCGCCGTCCGTGTACGTAACCCCTACGTCGACGCCCTGTCCATCGCCCAGGTCCGCGCCCTTCGCGAGGTGCGTATGAACCAGGACGAGATGGCCGAGGAGAAGAAGGCCGAGTACATGAGCCTGATTCTTTCGACTGTGACCGGCGTCTCGGCAGGTTTGCAGAACACGGGGTAATCGATAGCCCTGTAGTCGTCCGGGCCCGCCATTAGTCTACTTTTAGGCACGTCCTCGGACATGCAGGAAGCCCTCGCTGCGCACTTCGTGCGGCGAGGGCTTCTTGCGTCCTGCGGAGTGTGCCTAAAAGTAAACCTATGGCGGGCCCTGCGATGTCCGGTCTTCGGCGGATTGCTGCTGGGGGAATAATGGCGCGCTTCGCGCGTTTGGAAAGGGCTTCGTGCTGCGGAATGCATTCAGAGGGAAACCCGTCGGGTCCCTTCGTCCGCGGTCTTCAGGGATTGGGGCTGAAGGGATTAAAGTGCGCTTTGCGCCTAATGCGGAGTGCGGCGAGGGCTTCTTGCGTCCTGCGGAGTGTGCCTAAAAGTAAACCTATGGCGGGCCCTGCGATGTCCGACCTTTGGCGAATCAGCCGCTGGGTGAGGGTGGTGCTTGGGGCGACGTGCAAAAAACGGAGTTTTCAGCAGCCAAAGATTGATGCATAAGGCCATAGCCGGCTTTCGCTACCTTTGTTGATGCTTTTGCACGACAATTGGGCCTTGGCGATGCCCGTATATGGCTGGTTTCTCGCCGCATGCTATCCAGATGGGACGAGTCATGAGGACTATCTACCTTTTGAAAGACTTTTGACACCAAAATCTTATCCCGCGATGCTGAATACTCGCAAAAATGCACGCTCCGGAGGGTACTACCCTGTTACGGCTAGAAATCCATGCGCCATTTTATGCAATTAGTTGACGTATTTATACAAGATGACTTACGCGCGCATGCCATCGGGGTGAACGTTCGTCTCGGCATTGCGTTGACCATCCTGCCCATAGTGTCTTTTACAGGCGGCTGCGGTTCCGTTTGGGATCGCGGCCGTTTTGTTGTGGGTCAAATATGAACGTTGTGTTAATGACTCGGTGGACGGTGGTGTTTTTCGGTGAGCGGCGTATCCTTCCAACGGTTTATCTAGTGTGTCAGTTGAAAGGAAGAGGGCGCTCGTCATTGTTTGAATGTGAACTGCCGTTTGACCACAAGACGTTGCATCTAGAGCTCGAGGATAAGAACTTCGCGGGTGTGATGGAGGGTCATCAAAACGAGTTTAAGACCACGAAATCGCAGGAAGAACTGGTAGAGGAGTCGCTTGCCAACCCTTATGGCTCGCCTTCGCTCGAGGAGCTTTGTGCTGGCAAGAAGGATATTGTCATCATTAGCTCCGATCATACGCGTCCCGTTCCCTCGCGTGTGACGATGCCTATTCTGCTGCATCACATCCATTCCGCTGCGCCCGAGGCTCGCGTGCGTATTCTGGTTGCTACGGGTATGCATCGTCCGTCGACGCACGAGGAGCTCGTCAACAAGTACGGCGAGGAGATCGTTGCCAACGAGGAAATCGTTATGCACGTCGCGACTGACGACAGCATGATGAAAAAGATCGGCACCCTGCCTTCTGGTGGCGAGTGCATCATCAACAAGATTGCCGCCGATTGCGATCTGCTGCTTGCCGAGGGCTTCATTGAGCCGCACTTCTTTGCTGGTTTCTCCGGCAGCCGCAAGTCCGTCCTGCCCGGCATCGCCAGCTACAAGACCATCATGTACAACCACAACGGCCAGTTTGTGAACGATTCTCATTCGCGTGCAGGCAACCTGTGCCACAACCACGTGAGCGAGGACATGTTTGCCGCTGCCGAGATGGCTCACCTTGCCTTTGTGCTCAACGTGGTTCTCAACGGCAAGCATGAGGTCATCGGCTCCTTCGCCGGTGACATCCACAAGGCACACGAGGCTGGCTGCGAGTTCGTGAAGAGCCTTGCCGGCGTTGAGCCCGTCGAGTGCGAGATTGCCATCACCACCAACGGCGGCTACCCGCTCGACCAGAACATCTACCAGGCCGTGAAGGGCATGTGCTCTGCCGAGGCCACGCTTCCCGAGGGCGGTGTGATTATCGACGTTGCCGGTTGTGCCGACGGTCACGGTGGCGAGGGCTTCTATCACAACATCGCCGACAACGATCCGGCGGAGTTTGAGCGTGCCTGCATCGATCGTCCCAAGGACGAGACCCTGCCCGATCAGTGGACGAGCCAGATTTTCGCCCGCATCCTGGCACATCACCCTGTGATTATGGTTACCGACCTGTGCGATCACCAGATGATTAAGGATATGCACATGACGCCGGTCAACACCCTCGAGGAGGCGCTCAAGCTAGCCTTTGAGATGAAGGGTGCCGATGCCAAGGTGGCCGTCATTCCCGATGGCCTGGGCGTTGTCGTCGCTCAGCACTAGCGCGCGGCCTAAACGAATCGTTTATAACCGACAAGAAAGATAAGGTTTTATGCTTACCAAACTCCTTTGCGAATTCGGCGCAACGGCCCTCATGATCATCTTTGGCGTGGGCGTGCACTGCGATACCGTGCTCAAGGGCACCAAGTATCAGGGCTCCGGCCATATGTTTGCCATCACCACTTGGTCTTTTGGCATCTCGGTCTGCCTGTTTGTCTTTGGCGGCGCCGTGTGCATGAACCCGGCTATGGTGCTTGCCCAGTGCATCGTAGGCCTGGTGCCGTGGAGCAGCTGCATCCCCTTCATGATTGCCGATATGCTCGGCGGCTTTGTGGGCGCCGTAATCGCTTGGCTTATGTATGCCGATGAGTTCAAGGCTTCCGAGGGCGTCGTCGACCCCATTGCCCAGCGCAACATCTTCTCGACCAACCCCACCACCGAGGGCACGAACTATGCCCGTAACTTCTTCTGCGAGGCTATCTGCACCTTTGTGTTCATCAGCGCCATCCTTGCTGCCGCTAGCCGCGCCGGCGAGAACGTTCTGATGCTCGCCATCTGCGTCGGCCTGATCGTTTGGGCCGTTGGCATGGGCATGGGCGGCATCACCGGCTTCGCCATGAACCAGGCTCGTGACCTTGGTCCTCGCATGGCCTATCAGGTGCTGCCGATTAAGCACAAGGCTGACAACAACTGGAAGTATGGCCTGCTTGTTCCTGGCATTGCTCCGTTTGTTGGTGCCGCTCTGGCCGCGCTGTTTGTGCACGGTTTCTTGGGCATGTTCTAGTCCAAAACAATTGATATAACGCCTGGGTCCGGCATAGGTTAACTTTCCGCCGCGTCCTCGGACATGCAAGAAGCTCCCGCTGCGCACTTCGTGCGGCGGGAGCTTCTTGCGTCCTGCGGAGTGCGGCGGAAAGTTAACCTATGCCGGACCCTGCGGGAATCCAGTTGCGTTCGAACAAGCAACCAACATATATATCTGAATTTGGATGTGGTGGGCACTTTGTTGTTAGGCGCTTTGAGGTGCGAGTGACACTTTGGGATGCGTGGCGGCCTGGGTTGGGGCGATGCTTTGGGATGAGTTTCTTACTTAGTTGAAGAGGGGTTTTATGGCTGATAGGTAGTCTTTGGCTACGTCCTCTTTTGGGGCTTGGAAGTTGTGCCAGGCCCACCATTGGACCATTCCTACGAAGCTTGAGGCTATGTGGTGTAGTAGGAAGCTGCGGTCCATGGTGGCGGCGGGGCCGTTTGGGTCGGTGGGAAAGGTTTCGGCTGCTCGTGACATGATGGTCTTGCGTAGGCAGTCGGCGAAGACGCGTGAGCCGGCGCCGGCTACGAGGGCTCGAACGCCCTGACGGCGTTCCCAGAGGTTGTTGAGGATATGCTCGACCTGCACGAATGGGTCGTCGAGCGGTGTGCCATCGTCGTCGAGGGCGTGGGTGCAGATGTCGCTCACGAGCTCGGACAGCAGGTCGTCTTTGCTCTTAAAGAGGCCGTAGAATGTCGCGCGGCCTACGTGAGCGCGCGCGATGATGTCGCCGACGGTGATCTTGCCGTAGTCCTCTTCGCGCAGCAGCTCGGAGAACGCCGCGACGATCGCGGCGCGGCTTTTGGCCTTGCGGGCATCCATGGCTATGCGTCCGCGTCAACGAGCAGACAGCGGAGCGTCCCGGAGCAGCCCTCGTAGGGGCGCTTGCCGGCGCCGTAGCCGACGGCTTCGATGCGGTAGCGTGAGGGCAGTTGGTCGGACGTGCGCAGAGCAGTGACGATGGCGGCGCCCGTGGGCGTCACGAGCTCGCCGGCGACCGGTGCAGGCGTGAGGGCGATATTGCCCGCCTGGCACAGGTTGACGACAGCGGGGACGGGAATGGGCATGAGGCCGTGGGCGCAGCGAATGGTGCCGTGGCCCTCGGAGAGCGACTCGACGACAATATCCTCGATGCCCAGGTCATCGAGGCAGATGGCGACAGAGCAGATGTCAACGATGGAATCGATGGCGCCTACTTCGTGGAACATGACGGTCTCGAGCGTTTTGCCGTGGGCCTTGGCCTCGGCGGCGGCGAGCGCGGTAAAGATGGCGAGCGCGCGACGCTTGGCGCCATCGCTTAACTGCGAGCCATCGATGATGGCGGTGACGTCCGCCAAAGAACGGTGGTGATGGTGGTGGGCGTGATGGTGACCCTCGTGGCCATGACCGTGGGCCTCATGGTCATGCTCGTGGCAGTGCTCATGTTCGTGCTCGTCATGATCATGATGGTGGTGCTCATGCTTGTGCGTGTGCTCGGCAGCTGCCTCGTTGCCGTAGAGCCAGGCCATGTCGTGGTCGTGGTTCTCGAGCTCCTCTGCCAGCTGAACGTCAAAGTCGCAGGCGTCGATGCCATGCTTGTTTACGCGGGTGACGGCAATCTCAAAGCCGTCGACCGGCAGCGTGGCGAGCTGTTCGCGCAGGTGCTCCTCGCTGGCGCCCAGGTCGAGCAGGGCCGCGACGGTCATGTCGCCGCTGATGCCCGAGGTGCCGTCGATGATAAGCGTGTGCTGATGGTTGGACATGGAATGCTCCTTAACGGGCGCAGGACGTGTCGGCGCTCAGATGATTGATAAGACTTGCCTGGTAGGCGGCGCCGAAGCCGTTGTCGATATTGACGACCGAAACGCCGCTGGCGCAGGAGTTGAGCATGGCGAGCAGTGCGGCCACGCCGCCAAAGCTCGCGCCATAGCCCACGCTGGTAGGAACGGCGATGACCGGACAGCTCACAAGGCCTCCGATGACGCTCGCCAGGGCGCCTTCCATGCCGGCGATGGCGATGACCACCTGCGCCTGGGCAAGTTCCTCAGCATGAGCGAGCAGGCGGTGCAGGCCGGCGACGCCTACGTCGTAGAGGCGATCGACCTCGTTGCCGTAGAACTCGGCCGTCAACGCGGCTTCCTCGGCGACGGGCAGGTCGCTCGTGCCGGCGCAGGCGACGACGATGCGTCCGTTGCCGGTAGGGGAGGGCTTGCCACCTACGAGGGCGAGCTGAGCGTCCGGGACATATCCCAGGTCGATGTCGCGGCCGAGAAGCTCCGCGGTGCGTGCGGCTTTTTCGACATCCAAGCGTGTGACCAGGATGCGCTCCTGGCCGGCATCGCGTAGCGCCTCGATAATGGCGGCAATCTGCTCGGCGGTTTTACCGGCGCCGTAGACAACCTCGCCGGCTCCCTGGCGCACTCCGCGCGAAAGATCGAGCTGCGCAAAGCCCAAATCGGCGGTCGGCGCCGTCTGGATGCGCGTGAGGGCATCGGCCGGGGTGACTGATCCGCCGGCAACATCACTCAGCAGCAGCTCAAGATCTTGCTTATCCATATATGTTCCCTTCGACGGCGCAAAGTCTAGCACTCAAAGGGTATGTTTCCGAACACTAAGACAAAATTGTTCGGAAACTATAGGACAGACTGATTCAATTGTTAGAGGGATCGGCTAGTCGCGCAGGATAATGTCCATAGCGAGCATGAGGTTGCGCTCGTCGATGGCAAACGGAGCGGCTTCGCGCGTCTTGGGCTTGGCGCAAAACGCGATGCCCGTGCCCGCGGCCTGGATCATGGGGATGTCGTTTGCCCCGTCGCCGATCGCGACCGTGTGGGCCATATCGACACCGCACTCAACTGCCCAATCCAGCAGCTGGATGAGCTTGGACTCCTTGGTCACAATGTCGGCAGCCAACTTACCGGTGAGCTTGCCGTCCACGACCTCCAGGCGGTTGGCCAGGCAAAAATCGATGCCCGCGGCAGCCACGATCTTGTCAGCGACCTCGTGGAAGCCGCCGCTCACCACGCCGACCTTCCAGCCCTTGCTGTGCGCCGAGCGCACAAGTTCCAACGCGCCGGGGGTAAATGTCACGCGCTCAAAGGTGCGCTCGAACATGCTCTCGTCCAGGCCGGCGAGCAGCCCCACGCGCTCTTCGAGCGCCTGCTTAAAGTCCAGCTCGCCGCGCATGGCGCGTTCGGTGATCCGCGCAACTTGCTCGCCTACGCCGGCCTCCTCGCCCAACAGGTCGATGACCTCCTGGTTGATGAGCGTGGAGTCGATATCCATAACGATGAGGCGTGCAGTCATGACGGGCCTTTCCGAGTGCGTTTTATTGGGGCATATTGTCGCACGTGATGCGCGCACGCGGGTGCCGCGGTGCGTCAATTGTTTCGTCTCCGTCAAGTCTTTGGGCGGGAGCCACTTTTTCGCGGTACATCGGCGCGGGTGCGATAAGATAGAACGCCATGTCCGGCTGCGCGGTTTACGCAGGCTGGGCAAATCTGTACGACGCCGCCCGGAACGACACGGGGCGGCACAGATCCATAAAGGAGGATCACTGGTATGAGCCAGACCCGTCCCATCGACGAGCATTCCATGCACACCCGTACCTGCGGCGAGCTTCGCCGCGAGAACGTGGGCGAAGAGGTCACCCTCACCGGTTGGGTGAGCCGTCGCCGCGATCACGGCGGCCTTATTTTCTGCGACCTTCGCGACCGCGAGGGCATCACGCAGCTCACCTTCGACCCCGAGCACTCCGACGGCGACGCCTTTAAGATTGCCGAGACCATGCGTCCCGAGTGGCCTATCAAGATCCACGGCGTCGTGCGCTCCCGTGGCGAGGAGACCACCAACGCCAAGCTCGCGACCGGCGAGATCGAGGTCCTGACCGACCACGCCGAGGTGCTCAACACTTCCGTCACCCCGCCGTTCCAGATCGAGGACGGCATCGAGACCAGCGAGGACACCCGTCTGCGCTATCGCTATCTGGACCTCCGTCGTCCCGAGATGATGGCAAACCTCAAGCTGCGCTCCGACTTTACCTTTGCCATTCGCGAGGCGCTGCACAACCGTGAGTTCATGGAGGTCGAGACGCCCTCCCTGTTCAAGTCTACGCCCGAGGGCGCCCGCGACTTCATCGTCCCCAGCCGCATCCAGCCGGGCAACTTCTACGCCCTGCCGCAGTCCCCGCAGCTCCTGAAGCAGCTGCTCATGGTCGGTGGCGTTGAGCGCTACTACCAGGTTGCCAAGTGCTTCCGCGACGAGGATCTGCGCGCCGACCGTCAGCCCGAGTTCACTCAGGTCGATATCGAGATGTCTTTCGTGGACCAGAACGATGTCATGAGCGCGCTCGAAGAGGTTCTTGCCGATGCCTTCGGTCGCATGGGTGTCGAGATGCCCACGCCGCTGCGTCGCATGAACTACTGGGATGCCATGGACACCTATGGCTCCGACAAGCCCGATACCCGCTATGGCATGCACCTGGTCGACCTGACCGACATCTTTGCCAACTCCAAGTTCAAGGTCTTTGCGACTGCCGCAAACGAGGAGGGCTCCGTCGTCAAGGCCATCAACGCCAAGGGCGCCGGTGCCTGGGCACGTGCCAAGATCGATAAGCTCGCCGGCGTGGCCTCCACGTTTGGCGCCAAGGGCCTGGCCTGGATCGCCTTCCGCGAGGACGGCTCCATCAACAGCCCCATCGTCAAGTTCTTCTCGGACGAGGAGATGGCCGCTCTGCGCGAGCGCATGGACGTCGAGCCCGGCGACCTTGTGATGTTCGCCGCCGGTCCGCGCCTGCTCTCTGACGAGATCCTGGGCGGTATGCGTTCGCACATGGCCAATGCGCTCGAGATCAAGCGCGAGGGTCACGACTTCCTGTGGGTCGTCAACTTCCCGCTGTTCCACTGGGATGAGGACCGCAAGGCTTACGCTGCCGAGCACCAGCCCTTCACTCTGCCGACCGAGACCGACATCGCCAAGATCGAGGCCGATCCCCTGGCAGCCGGCTCGTGCACCTACGACTTTGTCATGGATGGCTTTGAGGCCGGCGGCGGCGGTATGCGTATCCACAACGCCGAGATGCAGATGTCCATGCTCAAGCTCCTGGGCTTTACCGAGGAGCGTGCCGAGTCTCAGTTCGGCTTCCTCATGGAGGCCCTCAAGTTTGGTGCGCCCCCGATGGGCGGTTTTGCTCTGGGCCTGGACCGCGTGTGCATGCTGCTCACCGGTTCCGACTCCATCCGCGACGTCATGGCGTTCCCCAAGACGGCCAGCGGCTCCGACCTTATGTCGGGCGCCCCGAGTGCCGTTAGCGGCGCCCAGCTCAAGGACGTCAGCCTGCGCTTGATGTAGGCGAGTGGCTGCATATTGCCTGTAACGAGGGAAGGACGTGTGCCTTTCCTCGTTTTTTATGCGCCGAGATTGTGAGGGCTTGGGATGACCGGGCGTCGCGGAAAGTGCGTCCCGGAATCTGTGTCCAGAACGGGTCACGCTTTCCCAAAGGGGGTCCTCTGGGAAAGCGCGACCCAGAATTCGGCAAAATAATGGGACGCACTTTCCGGTTGAGCTGTCTAACGGAAACTGTGACCCAGAATGAGCGCTCAAAACGGAACAGGCTTTCCGCAACAACTGTCAGGCGGAAAGTGCGTCCCAGTTTCTTATAGCGAGTCTCTCTGGATCAGCTGCATGTGCATCACGGAGGTGGTGGGCTCGGCACCCTTGATCATGTCGAGCGCAATGTTGGCGGCCATGTGGCCTTCTTCGCGCAGGGGCTGACGGACGGTCGTGAGCGCGGGGACACAGCGCGCCGCAATCTCGTGATCGTCGAAGCCGACGACAGAAACGTCCGCAGGAACGGATAGGCCTGCCTCGTTGAGCGCGGTGATGACGCCAGCCGCGATACGGTCCGATCCGCAGAGCACACCATCGAAAGCAATCTCGCGCGCGAGGATCTGGTGCATGGCCTGATAGCCGTCTCCGTTGTTCCAGCCGGTATAGATAACGTTTGCGTCTGGGAGGTCTTCGCCCAAGACGGCACGGTAGCCGCGCAGGCGGTCGACAACAGCGGGGTTGTCTTGCGGTCCCAACACGGCGACGATATCTTTGCGCCCGCGTTCCTTCATGGCGAGTGCCGCAAAGTGTCCGCCCTCTTCGTCGTCAGAGTAGACCGTCGAGAACACATCGCGATAGGGGTGGCCCTCGAGCTGGCCGCACAACACGGTGGGTACGCCCAGCTCGCGCAGCACCTCGAGCAGCTCGCTGCCCTTGTAGGGGGAGACGTCGATCACGGCGTCGAACGAGCGGCGCTCAAAGTGCTCGCGTGCGCGGTTGCGCTCATGCGTAGAAGACGCCTGCAAGATAACGGGCAGATAGGACGACTCCGACAGTTCCTCGGTAATGCCGCTCAAAAACTCGCTATAGGTGGGGTCGCTGAAGAGTTCACTTAGGGGCTCGGTCACGAGCACGGCGATGATTTCCGTGCGCCCGACAGCGAGCGCTCGGCCACGAGCGTTGGGGACAAAATTGACTTCCTTGGCCGCCGCGCGGACGCGCTTTTTGGTTTCCTCGCTAATGCGGGGCGAATCGTTGAGAGCGCGCGATGCCGTGGAGCGCGACACGCCGGCAGCTGCGGCAACCTCGGCAAGCGTAGGTGCGGTGCGAACTGGTTGGGTCATGGCGTCTCCTGGAGAATGCGGTCGATGTTGTCGCTGATACGGGCTGGTGCGGATACAGCTTACTATAGTGCGCCTGAACAGCGTTCATGATATCCGGTGACCGGTGTCGTTTTGCAACCAAGCCGCAATCGAATACGTATCGTATGGGTGAGATATCAGCGGGCGTGGCGGTTGCCTACGAGCTTAAGAACGATGTCTTGCGCTGAGTTTCGATACTCAGGGTGACATAAGTGTCGCGGTTGTACAACCGGTTGCACCGTTAACCTGACCAAATCGACCGTTCAGCGGACAACCGGTTGCACAGTTTTTTGCATCGCCCGTAAGATAAGGACAACCGGTTGCACAAGAATCACTACGATGACGAAGGAGCATCACCATGGACGCCATTAACGATTGGGAAAACCAAGCGCTCACCCACAGGAACCGCCTGGCACCCCATGCGTACTTCATGGGTTACGAGACCGCCGATCTCGCCGCTACGTACAGCCGCGAGCTGTCGCGCGGGTTTGTCCAGCTGTCCGGCTCATGGCAGTTCCGCCTCTTTGAGGGGCCTGCTGCCGTCTCTAACGAGGAGCTTTCCACGTACGAGCCCGAGTGGGATCACGTGGAGGTTCCGCACCTGTGGCAGGTGGATGGTTATGGCAACCTTGCCTACACCGACGAGGGTTTCCCGTTCCCGGTGGATCAGCCGTTCGTTCCCTCTGACGATCCCACGGGCGTGTACCAGCGCATCGTCAATCTTCCCGCCGTGCCTGCCGGCGCTCGCGAGATCATTCGCTTTGACGGCATCGAGAGCTATGGCGAGCTGTACGTCAACGGCAAGTTTATCGGCATGACCAAGGGCTCGCGCCTGTCTGCCGAGTTCGACGTGACCGACGCGCTTGTCGAGGGCGACAACCTGTTTGCGGTCAAGGTTCTGCAGTACAGCGATGGTAGCTATATCGAGGACCAGGACATGTGGTGGGCATCGGGCATCTTCCGCGATGTGTACCTTTTGCAGCGTCCCGCCGCGCACCTGGTCGACTTTAGGTTCCGCACGCACCGCGAGGGCGATACCGCTTTGATCACGCTCGATACGGTTGCCGAGGGCGCTTCCCGCGTTGTGTTTACGCTCAGCGATGGCGAGAACGTGGTGGCTACGGGCGAGTGCGTCGACGGCCATGCCGAGTGCAGCGTTGCCGATGCCCACTTCTGGAATCCCGAGGACCCCTTCCTCTATGACCTTACGTTTGAGGTCTACGACGGTGACCAGGTCAGCGAGTACGTCCCGCATCGCCAGGGCCTTGCCGAGGTGACGGTCGAGGGCAATCATATCTACCTCAACGGCACCTACTTTAAGATGCATGGCGTCAACCGCCACGATCACGACGATCACAAGGGCCGCGCCGTGGGCCTCGATCGCATGCGCCGCGACCTGGAGCTCATGAAGCAGCACAACATCAACGCGGTGCGCACGTCCCACTACGCCAACGACCCGCGCTTTTACGAGCTGTGCGACGAGTATGGCATCATGCTGGTCGCCGAGACCGATATGGAGAGCCACGGCTTCGAGAATATCGGCAATATCGCCCTGGTCACCGACGACCCGGCATGGGAGCCGGCCTACGTCGATCGCATCGAGCGCCTGGTGATGCAGGAGCGCAACCACGCCTGCATCATTATGTGGTCGCTGGGCAACGAGAGCGGCTATGGCTGCAACATCCGCGCGATGTACGCCAAGGCTCACGAGCTCGATGGTCGCCCGGTCCATTACGAGGAGGACCGCAACGCCGATACCGTCGACGTCATTTCCACCATGTACTCCCGTGTGTCGCAGATGAACGACTTTGGTGAGCATCCGTTCCCCAAGCCGCGCATCAACTGCGAGTACGGTCACTCCATGGGCAATGGCCCCGGAGGCCTGTCCGAGTACCAGGAGGTCTTCGATCGCTGGGATTGCATCCAAGGCCAGTTTATCTGGGAATGGTGCGACCACGGTTTGGCTGCTGTGACCGAGGACGGCGTTGCCTACGATATGTATGGTGGCGACAACGGCGATTACCCCAACAACAGCAACTTCTGCATCGATGGCATGGTGTTCCCCTGGCAGCAGCCGAGTCCGGGCCTCACTGAGTATGGCCAGGTCATCTGCCCGGTTCGCATGGCTTATGACGCCGAGGCAGGCGAGCTGACCGTCACCAACAAGCGTTGGTTTACCACCCTCGAGGATGTCTGCCTGTCGGCCGAGACCCTGGTGGACGGCGACGTTGTGTGCCGCAAGACGCTCATGCCCGGTGCGGTTGCCCCCGGCGAGTCCGTCCAGCTGCCGCTGGTGATTCGCGAGGCCGCAGTGGGGGAGACCCTGCTGACCGTGCACGCCTACACCATGGCCGCTCACGTCTGGTGCGAGCCGATGTTCCAACTGGGTGCAAGCCAGTTTGCCATCGCCAACCATCCGGCGCCAGCCATCGCGGCTCCCACTCGTCCTGAGCTTACGGTCGAGGAGACCGAGCAGGAAATCCGCATTCACTCCCTCAACGGTGAGCTGACCTTCAGCAAGGTCAACGGTACCGTGAGCGAGTGGAAGGCATCCGGCCGCGACGTCATGGCCTCTGGTCCCCAGGTTGGTTTTTGGCATCCGCTCGTCGATAACCATGCGCAGGAGTATGACTCACTGTGGAAGGACAACTTCATCGATGTGATGCAGACGTCTACCCGCAAGGTTTCTTGGAAGCAGGATGGCAATGCGGTCGTCGTGACCGTGAGCCAGCGTATCGCTCCTCCCGTCCGCGCGTTCGGCATGCGCGTCGAGCTCGTCTACACCGTGCTTCCGAGCGGTCGTGTCGACCTCAAGGTTTCCGGCGAGCCCTATGGCGATTACTCGGATATCATCCCGCGCATCGGCATCTCCTTCGAAGTCCCCGGTTGCGATCGTGCCGTCGAGTGGTATGGCCACGGCCCGGGCGAGAACTATCCGGACTCGCTGCGCGCCAACCCGGTCGGTCATTACCGCACCACAGTCGACGACATGTTTACGCCCTACGTTATGCCTCAGGACTGTGCCAACCGCGAGGGTACCCGCTGGGTTGCCCTGCGCTCTAGCCACGGTGACGGCGTGCTGGTGACTCGTCCGGCTGACGCCGCCTCCAACCCGTTCTCGTTCTCGGCATGGCCCTATAGCTGCGAGGCCATCGATAACGCCAAGCACGTCTACGACCTTGTCAAGGGCGGCACGGTCACGGTCAACATCAACGACCAGCTGCTCGGCCTTGGTTCGAACTCTTGGGGTTCCGAGGTGCTCGATTCCTACCGCACCCGTTTTGAGAGCTTCAGCTTTGAGGTGTCCCTGCGACCGCTGACGTCTGCCGATCTGGCTCAGGCGCTGGCACCCATTAAGGAGGCATAAGCCATGCATGTCTTTAACTCGCGCGCCGATTTCGACGCCCAGATGAAGTCCGTCAAGAAGTGGATGCGCACCGGCCAGGCGCTCGATGGCGTTGCCGACCTGCAGCACGACGTGGCGTACTCTATCGGCGACTCGCTGGTGTATTGGTGGGTCTATGCCCGCGAGGCCGCAACCGCCGACCTGGTCGGTCACCGTCGCTACCATGCCGTGCTCGCTCCGCTCGACGGCGAACTGACCGTCGAGGTTGCCCCCAAGGCAGGTCTCACCTGCACCCGCGCTTACAGCGATATCGATGATCGCGAGCGCTTTGAGGGGGCGGGGGAGACCGTGACGATTCCCGCCGGCGGCGTTGCCGTCGTCGAGATCGACGAGGCTTACCGTGTTATCGCCGAGGCTTCGGATCCCCGCGTCGTGGTACTGCACGTGACGGTCGAAGGTTATTCCTTCCCCAACAAGTAGTATTCGTCCGTTTGGACGTTTGCTTCGCGCCGTTAAGGGGGATGGCTTTGTTGACTCCCTTTTCCCCATTCCCCTTAGCAGGTGCGCCGTCCGTGTTTGCACTTGCAGGTCGGACGGTTTTAGATGACATTTAATAGATGATTGGGAGGGCTTATGAGCTCTGAAAAACGAGGAACGATTGGTTCGTTCGCTCTGCTGGGCATGACGGTCGCCGCCGTGTTCGGTATCAAGAACATCATCAACAACAACGCGGCTATCGGCTTGGCAGCTGCGCCGTCGTTCTTCTTCGCCACGCTTTTGTACTTTGTCCCCTATACCCTGGTTACCGCCGAGTTCGTCGGCCTTAACAAGGACTCCGAGTCGGGCGTGTACGCCTGGGTTAAGACCTCGATGGGTGGCCGCTGGGCGTTCCTGACGGCATTTAGCTACTGGTTCGTTAACCTGTTCTACTTTGCGTCCGTCCTGCCCAATGTCATCATTTACGCGAGCTATGTGTTCTTTGGTGCCAATGCCGAGCTTTCGCAGCTGTGGATCACCATTATCGAGATCGTTGTCTTTGCTATTGCCACGTGGGTGTCGACTAAGGGCGCTAAGTGGATTGGCTCCATTTCCTCCTTCGGCTCGACCGCGGCTCTCGGCCTGACTGCCGTGTTCATCTTGCTGTCCCTGGCTGCTGCCCTTGGCGGCGTCGAGTTCGCTACGGCTCCTACTCCCGCTAACATGGCTCCCGACATGAGCAACTTCGCCACTATGTGGGGCTTCTTCGGTACGCTTGCCTGGATCATCCAGGGCGTTGGCGGCGCTGAGTCCGTCGGCGTGTTCCTTAACGACCTTAAGGGCGGCGTCAAGGCCTTCGTGCGCACCGTCGTTATCGCCGGCCTGACCATCGGCCTTCTGTATGCAGGCGCTTCGCTGCTGGTTAACCTGTTCATCCCCGAGGGCGGCGTTGCCATCTTCACCGGCATCTTCGACGTGTTCGGCGCTGTCTTTGCCCACTTTGGCATTCCCATGGAAGTGTCCACGCGCGTCATCGGCCTGATCCTTCTCGCCGCTACGCTGGGCTCCCTCATGATGTGGACCTCCGCTCCCATCAAGGTCTTCTTCACCGAGATCCCCAAGGGCGTCTTTGGTAGCAAGATCGTCGAGCTCAACGAGCATGGCATTCCTGCCCGCGCCGCTTGGCTGCAGTTCGCCATCGTCGTCCCCATCCTAATCATCCCTGCTTTGGGCTCCGGTAACCTCGACGACCTGCTCATGATCGTCACCAACATGACGGCTGCCACCGCTCTGCTCCCGCCGCTGCTGATCCTGCTTGCCTACTTTATGCTGCGTAAGAACTTCGACGCTGCTCCCCGTGGCTTCCGCATGGGCTCGCGCAGCTTTGGCCTGGTCGTTGCCGCATTCCTGCTTGTGGTCTTCTGCTTCGTGCTTATCTGCGGCACCATTCCGCTCGATCAGCCGCTGTGGCTGACGCTGGTCTACAACGTTGGCGGCGTGGTTGTCTTCCTGGGCCTTGCCGTGATGTGGTACAACCGCTACATCAACCGCCTGCGCGAAACCGATCCCGAGGCTGCTGAGAACGAGCTTCGCCCCTCCGTCCTCGACATGATGGAGTAGCGGCTAGGATTAATCTACGGCTGTGGAATAAATCGATTCCCTTTCCTAAGGAGGGGCCTTACGAGGCCCCTCCTTTTGTGTTTTGGAGCATGGTTTTGGACCCTGTGGGCAAAAAATGCCAAATATGAGTACTGTTGCAAAAGAGGTGGCATATTTTTCGGCCTGTTCTGAGTGAAAATGGGCTCAAAATCAATTTATCTAACCCCCTATAGACGCGATTCGATGGCTTCCAAAACATTAAAATCGGCCAAATCGGCCAATTTGCTCTCAATTCTGCTGCTACTAAATTTGTGACAGTACTCATATTTGCCACTTTTTGTCCACGGGGTGTCCGAAAGGGTCCTCGACAAGCATCTAACGCTACAATAACTACCACATGGCTGGGTTTGCCAGCCGAATGTACGATGTCGTGGGAGGGGACATGGTCGAGTTTACAAAGACGATTAAAGATCCGTTGGGATTACATGCCCGCCCGGTTGCGCTGCTCTATGACATCATTGCCAAGCATCGTTGCGACGTGTCAGTCAGTATCGGCGATCGCCACACGAATGGCCGCGATGTCATGGGACTCATGGCTCTCTACGGCGAGTGCGGCGAGGACATCATCTTCCGCGTTTCGGGCGTGGATGAGGCCTCCTGCGTCACGTCGATCAGAAACCTCTCGCTCTAAGCGCATCAATGTGACAAGGGGACAGTCCCCTTTGTTGCATAAATTGGTATGACAAGGCACCGCAAAGAGATGGTCTTTGTGGTGCTTCTTTTGTTTCGTATAGGAAACTTTTTCGAAATCTGAATGGGGACCCTTTCCAAAAAGTTAACCACGTGTTAGTTTACTAAAGCGAACATAGATGTGGCTAACTTTTACCATGTCGATGTGAAGGACGAACTGACGTTAGGAGCCACTCATGTCTTGCGGACCGCAGATGCCGGCAATGCCGCTTTCGATGGTAAAAGCGGGCGAAACCGTGCGCGTGTCTCGTGTAAAGGGCAATGAGGACATGAAGCACCACCTCAAGGACCTCGGCTTTGTCGAGGGCAGCGAAATCCACGTGGTGAGCTCGAGCGGCGCCAATATCATCGTTACGGTGCTGGGCGCACGCTTTGGTATCGATTCCAAGGTTGCCATGCACATCATGACCGTCGGTTAGTCTGCAGCATTTCATAAAAACCGAAAGGGGGACAAGAGGATGAAGACGTTGGGTGACGTTAAGGTGGGCGAGAGCTCCACCATCGTCAAGCTTCACGGTGAGGGTGCGCTTCGCCGCCACCTTATGGACCTGGGGCTCATCAAGGGCACTTCGTTCAAGGTCGTGAAGGTTGCACCGCTCGGTGATCCGGTCGAGATCAACGTGCGCGGCTACGAGCTTTCCATCCGCAAGGAGGAGGCCGCCGTCGTCGAGGTTCAGTAAGGACTCGCGGCGCATATTTCTGCAGATAAAGTTAGGTTTTTCTAACTTAATGCAGCATCTTTGAAGCACATTATCCAGCCTGCGCGGAGAAAGCAGCGCAGACATACAAGGAAGAAGGATTGAATGGCGGATTCTCAGATCCATGTCGCGCTGGCGGGTAACCCCAACTGCGGCAAGACCACGCTTTTCAACCTGATTACCGGCGCCAACGGCTACGTTGGCAACTGGCCCGGCGTCACGGTTGAGAAAAAGGAAGCCAAGCTCCTAAGCGACAAGAACGTTACCATCACGGACCTCCCTGGCATCTACTCGCTTTCCCCCTACAGCCCCGAGGAGCAATGCTCGCGCGATTACCTCATGAGCGGCGAGCCCGATGTTGTCGTCCAGGTTGTCGACGCCACCAACCTCGAGCGCAACCTGTATCTGGCGCTTCAGGTTATCGAGACCGGCCTGCCCGTGGTCGTTGCCCTCAACATGGCCGACCTGGTCGAGAAGAACGGCGACAAGATCGACACGGACAAGCTCTCCAAGAAGCTCGGCTGCCCGGTCATGATGATCTCGGCCCTTAAGAACAAGGGTATTAAGGAGCTGTTCGAGCAGGTCAAGAAGTCCGCTGCTTCCAAGGGCCAGGTGCCGGAGCACAAGTTCGACTCCTCCATCGAGGACGTTCTGGACCACATCGAGAATAACCTGCCTGCGAGCGTTCCCGCCAACAAGCGTCGCTACTACGCCGTCAAGCTGTTTGAGCGCGATGCAGACGCCTGCAAGCTCATCAACCTCACCAAGGAGAAGGCCGCTCGCGTGGAGCAGCTGGTCGCCCAGTGCGAGCAGGACTGCGACGACGACGCCGAGTCCATCATCACCGGCGAGCGTTACGGCGTGATTGCCCACATCATTGACGAGTGCCTCACCAAGGCTCCGGCAAAGATGAGCACCTCCGAGAAGATCGACCGCGTGGTTACCAACCGTATCCTGGGCCTGCCGATCTTTGTGGTCATCATGTTCTGCGTGTACTACATCGCCGTTTCTACCCTGGGCGGCACGGTGACCGACTTCACCAACGACCAGCTCTTCGGTACCGACGGTTGGTATGTGCTCGGCCAGGGTCGCGACGCCTACGACGCGGCCGTCGAGGCTGCGGGTGACAATGCCGACTCGGTCGACCCGGCACAGTACGGCCCCTATGTCCCGGGTATCACCACCGTGGTGCACGACGCCCTTGTGGCGGGCGGCACCGAGGACGGTGGCCTGGTCGATTCGCTGGTCTGCGACGGCATCGTCGGCGGCCTGGGCGCCATCTTCGGCTTCGTCCCGCAGATGTTCCTGCTGTTCGTCATGCTGTCCTTCTTGGAGGACTGCGGCTATATGGCCCGCGTCGCCTTCATCATGGACCGCGTGTTCCGCCGCTTTGGCCTGTCCGGTAAGTCCTTCATCCCCATGCTCGTGTCCTCGGGCTGCGGCGTCCCCGGCGTCATGGCTACCAAGACCATCGAGAACGAGAAGGACCGCCGCATGACGGTCATGACCACCACGTTCATTCCCTGTGGCGCTAAGCTGCCGATCATCGCCCTGCTCATGGGTTCCATCATCGGCGATTCTTCTACCACCGCCGCGTGGATCAGCCCGCTCTTCTACTTCCTGGGCGTCTTTGCCGTCATCGCCTCGGGCCTCATGCTCAAGAAGACCAAGCTCTTCGCCGGCCGCCCGACCCCGTTTGTCATGGAGCTCCCCGCTTACCACTTCCCGGCGATCCGCTCCTGGGCGCTGCACGTGTGGGAGCGCTGCTGGGCCTTTATCAAGAAGGCCGGCACGATCATCTTCGCCTCTACCGTCGTGGTGTGGTTCCTCTCCAACTTTGGTAGCTACAACGGCTCCTTTGGCTTCCTGCCTGCGATGGACGGCATCCCCGAGGAGTTCATGGACTACTCCGTGCTCGCCATGCTGGGCAACCTGGTCGCTTGGATCTTTGCCCCGCTCGGCTTTAGCACCTGGCAGGCAACCGCGCTGACTGTCTCTGGCCTCGTCGCCAAGGAGAACGTTGTCGCCACCGCCGGCTCGCTGCTGTCCGTCGCCGACGCGGGCGAGACCGACCCGAGCCTGTGGACCGCGTTTGCCGGCATGTTCCCCACCATGGGCGCCTGCGTTGCCTTCGGCGCGTTCAACCTGCTGTGCGCTCCGTGCTTTGCCGCTATGGGTACCATCCGCAACCAGATGAATTCCGGCAAGTGGACCGCGATTGCCCTCGGCTACGAGTGCGCCTTCGCTTGGGTGATCGGCCTGTTCATCAACCAGTTCTATAACCTGCTTGTCCTTGGGCAGTTTGGCTTCTGGACGGTTGTGGCTATCGTGCTGCTGGTCGCGATGCTCTTCCAGATTTTCCGTCCTATGCCCAAGCACGCTTGGACCGACGAGGACGAGACCAACACTGCTTCCGCTGCAGTTTCCGCCTAAGTCCGAATAAGGATCAACCCCTTTCCACGAGCCCGGGTGTCTCAGTGACACTCGGGCTTTTTGACGCAATGGGGGGACAGATTGCTTTGCTCCAGAAGTAAGATGTGGCGTTTCCGCAGATAAAACCGACCAAAATAAACCTGTCCCTATTTGGTAGGTGGAGAATGGGGTAAAGTAAGTGATGGTTAACTAGAGGAGGCTTGCTATGGCACCTATCGATCTTGTTGTACTGGCTGTTATCGGTATTGCGTTTGTCGCCGTGTGCGTGCGCATCTACCGCAAGGGCACCTGCGCCGACTGCGCTCAGGGTGGCGTTTGCACGGGGCATTGCTCCAACAAAAAGACGTGCGCCGCACTTAAGGGCGTGGACAAAATCGCCGAAGACTTGGGCCGCGGCGTCCAATAGGGCCCAGACACCCAAACGCCCCGCGAGCATCCGCTCGCGGGGCGTTTTTTCACTTTTGTGTGGTGGGCTAGAGACGCTGCATGCGGTACCCGACACCCATGTGCGTCTGAATCATCTTGGGGTGAGAGGGGTCTGCCTCGATCTTCTTGCGCAGGGTGCGCATGAACACACGCAGGCTCGCCAGATCGCTGTCCCAGCTCGTGCCCCATATCTCGCGGGTGATGAAGGTGTGGGTGAGCACCTTGTCGACGTTTTTCGCCAGAAGGACGAGCAATTTGTACTCGGTTGGGGTGAGCGAGAGCTCGCGCCCGTCTTTCGTCGCGTATCCTGCGGCGTAGTCGATATGCAGCGGACCGTTGTCGAACGTGCTCGCTTCTGTCGACTCGCTCGACGCCATCGAGGAGCGCCTCAAATTCGCACGGACGCGCGCGAGCAACTCATCCACAGAAAAGGGCTTGGTGAGGTAGTCGTCTGCCCCTGCGTCAAGTGCTGCAATCTTGTCGGAATCTTCGGTGCGCGCCGAAATGACGATAATGGGGACTGCCGACCAGCTTCGGATTTTCGTGATGACCTCGATGCCGTCAATGTCGGGAAGGCCGAGGTCGAGCATGATGAGGCTGGGGCCGTGCGACACCGCATCCATGATGGCGGCCTGGCCGTTGCAAACCTTGCTCACGACATAGCCGTGAAGGTCAAGCGCGGTCGAAACGAGGTTTTGAACGGTCAGGTCATCTTCGACCAAGAGGACGCGTGGCTTAGCGGCATTAT
The DNA here is from genome assembly GCA_018376905.1 of Collinsella sp. Taxonomy (GTDB): domain Bacteria; phylum Actinomycetota; class Coriobacteriia; order Coriobacteriales; family Coriobacteriaceae; genus Collinsella. Next base: position 33,210 of record JAHAAK010000022.1, read on the forward strand.
TCATGAATCTCGATCTCCTCGGCAGGCAGGGTAAAACGGAAGACGGCCCCATGGGGGTGGTTGTCGCGAACTTCGATGACGCCGCCATGCGCCTCCACGATGGAGCGGCAGAGCGACAGCCCAAGGCCGATGCTTCGACGCGAATCCACGGGCCGCGTATTGCTTGAGGTGAAGAAGCGCTCAAAGATATGAGGCTTGTCGCAGTCTGCTACACCCGGCCCATCGTCTGCGACGTCCACCACGATGAACTCACCCTCGCGACGTGCGCTAATGGTGACAGTCGAGTCCTCGGGCGTGTATTTGAAGGCGTTCATGATGAGATTCGTAAGCACCTGCATGATGAGATGGACGTCGATGCGTACCAGCAGGATGTCGTCAGTGTGCTCGATGGTGACGGCACGTCCATGCGATGCTTGGGCGACATGGCTGAGGGCGGCCTCGATGACCTCGTCGATGAGCTCGGATGTTAAGTTGAGGCGAATGGTGCCGTCCTCGACGCGTGTGATGGCGAGGAGGTTTTCCACGGTATCGATAAGCCAGAGGGAGTCGTCGTAGATGGCATCGGCAAGATCGCAGCGTTGTTCGAGGCTGAGCTTCTCGTCGCTCTTCCGAAGGATTGCCGCAGATCCGGATATAGCCGTGAGGGGTGTCCTCAAATCGTGGCCGATGGAGCGCAAAAGGTTGGCGCGCAGCTGCTCGTTTTTCGCCAAAACCGCAGCCTCTTCGCGCTCTTGCGCCGCCCGGTCGCTTTCGAGCGCCAAGGCGCATTCGCCTACGATAGATAGGACGATCGAATGCTCGAAGGCTTCGATCTCGCGCCCCTCCAGGGCGATGCCGATGACACCGAATACCTTGTCGCCGGTGCGAACCGCGAGGTAGAGACAGCGCGCCTCAGGCAGGGTCCGCGTGCTTGCGCCCGCGCGCTTGTTGTTGGTGTAGGTCCAGGTTGCAACGGCGCGCTCGTAGTCGGTGAGCAGCGACGCGGATCGGTTTTCGGTGCCAGCGGACTCATAGAGCGCCTTGCCGAGCGTGCCGTGTTCGGCGGGGTAGAAGACCACGTCGAGTTTTAGCAGTTTGACGAGTTGGTTCATGGCGACGCGGGCGCACTCCTCCGCGCTATGGGCTTGCTGCAAGAGCTGGTTCGTTTCGAGGAGTACGCGCGTTTTGAATGCGTTCTCGGCGGAGGTACGGGCGTTGTCGGCGATGCGCGCAGTTAACTCGCCGGCGACCATAGCGGTAGCGAACATGATGCCGAACGTGACCAGATAGCTTCGGTCGTAGCTGGCGAGCGAAAACAGAGGCGTGACGAAGCAGAAGTTGTAAAGCACTACAGAGAGCACGCTCGATACGATCGTGCAGATACGCCCCGTCGTGGTGACGGCGGTCAGCAGGGCCGTGAGGATATAGAGGGATATGATGCTGGAATCGGCAAATCCCAGATGGCGAAAAGCCGTGCCGATCGCCGTGGCGACAAGAGAGAGGGCCAGCGTGCGAAGCACGTTTCGGCTGCTGGGCGGCTGCAGGGCGAGTGCACGGCGGCGTCCTTTGGACCGGGAGGGCGGAGTTGACTGGTCTGGAATGATGTAAATGTCGAGGTTCGGGGCGAATGTTATGAGCTGTTCTACGAGAGATTTGCGGCCGAAGAGGGCCTGACGGACGCTGCTGCGCTCGCCCGTGCGCCCCATGACGATCTTCGAAATACCCGACAGGCGCGCGAACTCGGAGATCTGAAACGCGATGTCGTCGCCATAGACGGTTTCCATATGTGCTCCGAGCTGCTCGGCTAGGGCGATATTGGCTGCAAGCTTGGTGCGCTCATCATCGCTCATGGCTTGCGTGCGCGGGCTCTCTACGAACAGGGCGACGAGCTCGCTGCGAAACGCTTTCGCCATGCGTGCGGCGGCACGGACGATGCGGGGATTGGTCGGCGCCGGGGAGACACAGACTAAGATACGCTCCCTGGTGTAGTAGTCACGGTTTCCCAGCACGCGTGCGGCGTCTGTGAGGTGACCGGTGCGATCGGCGCAGCGGCGCAGTGCGATTTCTCGGAGTGCGGTGAGGTTCTCGACGGTAAAAAAATGCTGTTGCGCTCGGTCGGCTTGTGCGGGACGGTAGACGAGGCCGGCGCGAAGGCGCTCAAGTAGGTCTTCGGGCTCTATGTCGACGAGCTCGACCTGGTCGGCATCATCGAAGATACGGTCGGGGATTCGTTCGCTCACGACAACGCCGGTGATGGATGCAACCATGTCGTTTAGGCTTTCGATATGCTGAACGTTCACGGTCGTATAGACGTCGATGCCCGCATGTAGAAGTTCCTCGACGTCTTGATAGCGTTTGTCGTGGCGAGACCCCGGCGCATTCGTATGGGCGAGCTCGTCGACAAGGATGAGCTGAGGGGCGCGTTCGATAGCCGCATCTAGATCGAACTCGCTGAGCGCAATGCCGTTGTGCTCGATGAGTTTACAGGGCACGTTCTCAAGCCCTTGTGCAAGATGGGCAGTTGCCGGACGTTCGTGCGGCTCGATGTATCCCGCGACGACGTCGACACCTCGCCGCTTGGCGGCGTGGGCGGCTTGAAGCATCGCATAGGTTTTGCCTGCGCCAGCAGCGTAGCCAAAGAAAATCTTGAGGTGTCCCCGGCTGGTTCGAGCGTCATCGGCGACCTCGTCTTTCTCAATTGCCTTGAGGATGAGGTCTGGATTGACGCGAGTGTCCGATGCGTTGCGCTGCATAGCGTAGCCTTTCTGAAGCGTTGTCCATGCGTGCATACGCGGTGAGGACGCCACTGTATGCTCGCGAGGTCGAGTATAGGCGCACTGCAGTCGCAATAGTGCTTTCTACCTGCATCTTTACGGCATCTTAAGGACGTGAGCCCCGGCCCTCACGCCTCTTTAATCCCTAGAAGCGTTTACTGTCCCCAGGCGCCTGCGAGAGCGGGCGTCCGAGACATCGGACCGCGTGTGAAAGGGGCGGTAAATGGACATCCTCATTCCCATCATCGGAGTCGTCTGCATTGGACTTCTTATCTATTACATCTACATTCTGATGAGGAGTGATTCGTAAACTATGGACGCTGCGATTCAGTACATCTTGTACTTTGCCGTACTCGTCGTCCTGGCCGTTCCGCTCGGTCGGTTCATGGCCCATATCATGGATGGTGAGCATACGTTCCTGTCGCCTGTGATTGCTCCTGTGGAGCGTGGCGTCTATCGTCTGCTTCGCATCGACGCGGCAGAACAGATGGGGTGTAGGCGCTATCTGGCGAGCGTGCTGGTCTTTTCGGGGATCGGCCTCGTGACTCTTGTGGCACTCCAGGCGCTTCAGTCCTTCTTGCCAGACAATCCCCAGCACCTGCCGGGTGTGTCATGGGACCTGTCGTTCAATACGGCTGCTTCCTTCATAACCAACACCAACTGGCAGTCCTACTCCGGTGAGACCACCCTGTCCTACCTTGTGCAGTTCATGGGTCTCACTGTGCAGAACTTCGTTTCCGCTGGCACCGGTATCGCGGTCATGTTCGCGCTGATCCGCGGCTTCCGTCAGGTCAAGGAGCAGGGTCTGGGTTCCTTCTGGGTCGACCTCACCCGCACCGTCCTGTATGTGCTCATCCCGCTGAACCTCGTGTTCGGCATCTGCCTGGCTGCCGGTGGCGTCATCTCCAACTTCCAGCCGGCTCAGAAGGCTGAGCTCGTAGAACCCGTCGCTGTTCAGCCTAATGCAGACGGCGACTGGAGCGTCATCGACGGCGCCCAGATTGAGGGCGACACGGTCAAGGTCGACGGCAAGGTTGTCGAGGGCGCGCGCGTGGTCACCGAGCAGTTCCTGCCCCAGGGTCCCGCGGCTCCTCAGGTCGCCATCAAGCAGTCCGGCACCAACGGCGGCGGCTTCTTCGGCGTGAACTCCGCCCATCCGTATGAGAACCCCAGTGCCTTCACCAACATCATCGAGATGACCAGCCTGCTGCTGATCCCGGCCGCCTGTTGCTTCGCCTTCGGTATCGGCGTCAAGAACACCAAGCAGGGCAAGGCCATCTTTGCCGCCATGTTCATCCTGCTGGTGATCTTCACCGGCATCATCGCCGTCAACGAGCATGCGGGCACCCCGCAGCTGGCCGATGGCGGAGCGGTCAATATCGAGATGACCGACGGCCAGGCCGGCGGCAACATGGAGGGCAAGGAGAGCCGTTTCGGTATCGCCTCCTCTTCTACCTGGTCCGCTTTCACGACGGCTGCTTCCAACGGCTCGGTTAACTCCATGCACGACTCCTACACCCCGCTGGGCGGTTTTGTCCAGATGCTCCAGATTGCTCTGGGCGAGGTCGTCTTCGGCGGCGTGGGCTGCGGCCTGTACGGCATGATCGGCTTCGCCATCCTCACAGTGTTCATCGCCGGCCTCATGGTCGGACGCACGCCTGAGTTCCTGGGCAAGAAGATCGAGCCGGGCGAGATGCGCTGGGCAGTTGTCCTGTGCTTGGCAACTCCGTTTGCCATTCTGGTGTGCTCGGCCATCGCCTGCATGGTGCCCGGTCTTGCCGACCAGCTCAACAATGGTGGCGCGCACGGCTTCTCCGAGGCGCTGTATGCCTTCACCTCATGCGGCGGCAACAACGGCTCGGCGTTTGCAGGCATGAACTGCAACATTCCCTGGATCAACGTCATGCTCGGCCTCGAGATGCTGTTCGCCCGCTTCATGCCTATCATCGGTACGCTGGCTATCGCCGGCTCGCTGGCCAAGAAGGGCAAGGTCGCCGAGAGCGCCGGTACCCTGTCTACCACCAACGGCATGTTCGTATTCCTGCTCGTGTTCATCGTTCTGCTGATCGGTGCCCTGAGCTTCTTCCCGGCCCTGGCGCTTGGCCCCGTTGCCGAGTTCTTCCAGATGATTGCGTAAAGGAGGGCGCAGATTTATGACTATGCAAAAAGACATGATGGGCCGCGCGGTCCGCGACTCGTTTGCCAAGCTGGATCCTCGCGTCCAGATTCAAAACCCGGTCATGTTCCTGGTGTGGCTTTCCGCCGCCATGACCTCCGTCCTGGCCGTCGCTTCCATTTTCGGTGTGCAGGACGCGGGTGTGCCCACCTACTATGTGGTCGCCATCGCGGTCATCCTGTGGCTTACCGACCTGTTCTCGAACTTCGCCGAGGCGCTTGCCGAGGGCCGCGGTAAAGCCCAGGCCGATTCCCTGCGTGCGGCCAAGAAGGATGTCGAGGCCCATCGCATCGAGTCCGTTGAGGACAAGGAGCACTTCACCGTCGTTCCCGGCACCGAGCTCACGCGCGGCGACCTGGTGATCGTACGCGCCGGCGAGCAGATTCCCGGCGACGGCGACGTCATCGAGGGCGCTGCTTCCGTTGACGAGTCCGCCATCACCGGCGAGTCCGCCCCCGTGGTCCGCGAGGCCGGCGGCGACCGCTCTGCCGTTACCGGCGGTACCACGGTGCTGTCCGACTGGATCATCGTCAAGATCTCCAGTGAGCCCGGCCAGAGCTTCCTGGACAAGATGATCGCGATGGTCGAGGGTGCCGCGCGCAAGAAGACCCCTAACGAGATCGCTCTGGAGATCTTCCTGGTGGCCCTCTCCATCGTCTTTATCCTGGTCACGCTGGCCCTGTATTGTTACTCCTGCTTCTCGGTCGGTCTTAACGACATGGACAACCCCACGGCCGTGACCACGCTCGTGGCGCTGCTCGTGTGCCTGGCTCCTACTACCATCGGCGCCCTTCTTTCCGCCATCGGCATCGCCGGCATGAGCCGTCTGAACGAGGCCAACGTGCTGGCCATGTCCGGCCGCGCCATCGAGGCCGCCGGCGACGTCGACATCCTC
>JAHAAK010000023.1 GCA_018376905.1 Collinsella sp.
GCGTGCGCGGTCCCTCCCGACGGGAAACGAAAAAGCCCGGTTTAAAACCGGGCTCGAACAAACACGCCTATTGACAATGGCTTTCTCATATTAAAAAGGCGCCCCGGCCGAAACCGGGGCGCCGCATGCGCACGAATATGTCGCGTTTCGATTACTGACGATCGAGCTTGCGGACAGCAACGCGCTTGCTGTACTCGTCGACGTGACCGAAGTCACCAATGCCGACGGACTCGGCAACGTTGGCGCCGGTGGCCATAGCGAGCTTCATGGCCTCCTCGACGTTGTCGCGATCCCTGTACCACTTGTGCAGGAACGCAGCGAGGGTGCAGTCGCCGGCGCAGACGGAAGAGACCAGCTTGATGTTGAACTCACGCTTGGCGTACCAGATGTCCTCGCCGTTGGAGAAGTAAGCGTCGCCGCGGCTACCACGGGTGAGCAGCACGTTCTGAACGCCAGCGTCGTGAGCCATCTTCATGGCGACACGAACCTCGTCGTCGGTGTCGACCGGCACGCCGAAGATGGCCTTCATCTCGTGATGGTTCGGCTTGATGAGCAGCGGCTTCTTGTGAGCGAGCTCCTTGAGCTTGTCGGAGGACAGGTCCAGGACGACGTCAGCGCCACGAGCCTGAGCGTGCTCCATGACCTGAGCCAGGAAGTCGGGCGTAGCTTTGGGAGGCACGGAGCCGGAGACGATCAGGCACTCGAGATCGCCCGCGGTGTCCAGGATGTTGTAGAGCTCCTCCTGGTGCTGCGGCGTGATCGGGGCGCCGGGGTTCAGGATGCCGTACTCGTGCTGGCCATCGTTGACGTAGGTGTTAATGCGCGTGATACCGTCGGTCCAGACCGGGCGGCAGAGGCAACCCAGGTTCATGACCTCCTCGACGATGAACTTGCCCGTGAAGCCAGCGAAGAAGCCGAGCGCGACGGTGTCGACGCCCATCTTCTTAAAGGCGAAGGACACGTCGAGGCCCTTGCCGTTAGCCGTGTAGCTGGCCGAACCGGTGCGGACGTTCTCGTCGGGCTCGAGCGGAGAGCTCGAAACCGTCATGTCGACAGCCGGGTTAGCGGTTAGCGTGTAGAACATTTACAGTACCCCCTGTATATGTGAGGGCCGCGTGGCCGGCCCATTCCAACCACGCGGTTACCTCTGATACCAAATTAGCGAGCTGCGGACTCGAGCAGTGCCTTGACCTCGGCGGCGGTGTTGCAGGCGAGCGCCTTCTCGGCGAGCTCGTCGCACTCGGCCTTGGTCCACTGGCTGATGGTCTTACGGGCGCGCAGGATCGACGGAGCACTCATCGAGAACTCCTCCAGGCCCCAGCTGATCAGCAGCGGCTCGAGCAGCGGATCGGCAGCGGCCTCGCCGCACATACCGACCATGATGCCGGCCTTCACGCCGCTCTCGATGATGTTCTTGAGCGAGCGGAGCACGGCGGGATAGTAAACCTGGTACAGGTTGGAGATGGTGTCGTTGCCACGGTCGGCGCACATGGTGTAGCCGATCAGGTCGTTGGTGCCGATGGAGAAGAAGTCGGCGACCTCGGCAAGACGGTCTGCGAGCAGCGAAGCGGCGGGCGTCTCGACCATGATGCCGACCTCGATGTTCTCGTTGAACTTGCGCCCCTCTTCGGTCAGCTCGGCCTTGCACTGCTCGACGAGCTCCTTGACAGCCAAGACCTCCTCGACGCAGGTGACGAGCGGGATCATGATCTTGACGTCACCGAAGGCGCTAGCGCGCAGCAGAGCGCGGAGCTGGACCTTGTACTGGTCGGGATTGGCCAAGCAGTAACGCACGGCGCGGAAGCCCATGAAGGGGTTGTCTTCCTTGACCATATGCAGATACGGAATCTCCTTGTCGCCACCCACATCGAGCGTGCGGATGATGACCGGAGCACCCTTGAGCGCGCTGGCGACCTTACGGTAGGCGTTGAACTGCTCCTCCTCGGAAGGAAGCTCAGCAGAGTCCATGAACAGGAACTCGGAGCGGAACAGACCGATAGCCTCGGCGTCGTGATCGAGCGCGTTGGGCACGTCATCGGGGTTACCGATGTTGCAGGCGATGATCTTCTTGATGCCATCAGCAGTCACGGACGGCTTGCCACGGAAGGCCTCGAGGGCTGCCTTCTCGGCAGCGAAGGCCTCGGCCTTGGCGGTGTAGGCAGCGAGCGTCTCCTCGTCGGGATCGGCCTCGACGATACCCTTGCCGCCGTCGACGACAACGGTCATGCCGTTGCGCAGTGCGGTGCAGCTGTTGGAGACCGAAAGGACAGCCGGGATCTCGAGGGCGCGCGCAATGATCGCGGAGTGCGACGTGCGGCCACCGGTCTCGGTGACGATACCGGCAACGTGGGCCTTATCGATCGTGGCGGTCATGGACGGCGTGAGGTCGTGCACGACAACGACAGTGTTCTCGGGCAGGACGGAGAGGTCGACGACCTCCTTGCCCAGCAGCTCGGCCAGAATACCGGTGCGGATGTCGGCGATGTCAGCCGCGCGAAGACGGAACATCTCGTCGTCCATGGACAGGAACATGTTCTCGAACATGGTCGAGGTGTCCATGAGCGCCTGCTCGGCGCAGGTACCGCCGTCAATGGCGGCGTTGATGGCGTCGGTCATACCCGGATCCTGAGCCAGAACAATGTGTCCGCTCATGATCTCGGCCTCGGCCTCGCCCACCGTCTCCTTCATGTGGTCGGCCTGAGCCTGGGTCTTCTCGCAGAAGACCGAAAGAGCGGACTGATAGCGCTCCTTCTCTGCTGCCGAATCAGCAACCTCGTGCGGCTCAAACGTCAAGTCGGGATCGACGGCGACCATGACGGTGCCGATACCGATGCCCTCGGAAGCGTTGACTCCCTGATACATTCCCATTCCTCTCTCCGTGTCATGTGATAAAGCGTTTTGCCATATCCATGACAAAAGAGCGCAGCTACCTTACAACAGGTCACTGCGCCCCCAAATATGAACTTAGTTGTTCAACATGCGACCCGTTTGAGTTCTACTCGCCAAGACCGCTCTTGATGAGCTCGATGGCAGCAGCCAGAGCCTCGGCCTCGTCAGCGCCGTCGCACTTGACCTCGACCTCGGTACCGCAGGGGATACCAGCAGCCATGAGGGCCATCGGGGACTTGCCGTTGACCTCCTTCTCGGGGGTGACGACCGTCACGTCACAGGCATACTTGCCCATGGTGGAGGCGAACAGACCAGCCGGACGCATGTGCAGACCCTGAGGATTAACGAGGGTAGCCTTCTCAGAAACCATAGTTGACTCCTTTTTGTGTTTAACCCCTGTCATGCATGTGGCAGGAGTCAGATTCACGACGTTCTTTATATTAACTCACATCAAACGGTTTTTCATTATGTTTCAGACGAATTATTGGACAGATGTGTTTGTCGTCCGCTTGCTCGCCCACAGGGGCCCGTGCGCGGCCTGTGAGATTTCCTGCTCTACAGTCCTGCTCGCACGAAGAGCACATTAAGTGCTCTTCGGCTCGTGCGGAACTCGCGATAAATCTCACAGGCCGCGCACGGGCCCCTGTGGGCGAGCAAGCTGCGGAAACTCGGTCGGTCCAGAGCAATATCGTGCAAACGGAAATCTGGCTGATGATCTGTTCGCGACAAAGACTCGATAGGTAGCCCCCTCTATGCCCTTTTGTAAGTTGCGGTGAAATAGGGACTGAATTTGGGGTTGAATCGTTTAAACAGTCCCTATTTCACCGCAGCTTATGGGAGGGGTAGAAAAAGGCGGAGGCCCTGGAGAGGGACTCCGCCTAATATACAGGGGGCGATGGTATTCACGTGTTGCGGGATTAGACCAGGCGGGCGTTGATCGTCTTGGCGATCTTGGCGGCGTCGGTGGAACCCTTGACGGTGGCACGGAAGTCCTCGTCCATGAGCGCCTCGGCGACCTTGGACAGGATCTTAAGGTGCGTGGTGCCGGCCTGGGCACCCGGGATGAGCAGCGCGATGGCCACGTTGACGGGAGCGCCGTCCATGGTGTCCCAACCGGTCACGCCGGACTCGTCCTTGACGACGATAACAGCAGCCTCGGTAATGGCGTCGGACTTGGCATGCGGGATGGCGAAGCCCTCCATCATGCCCGTGGTGCCCTCGGCCTCGCGGGCCAGGAAGGCGTTCATCACGGCGTCGGCGTCGCTGGCGATACCGGCCTTGACAGCCTGGTTGGAAACGAAGCTCAGAGCCTCGTCACGAGAAGCGAAGTCCTCGGCGACAAAGACATTCTCGACCTTCACGAAGTCGGCAGCCTCTTCCTTGGGGGCCTCGACGGCAGCGGCCTTGGGGGCCTCAACGGACCTGGCTACAGGAGCGGCCTTCTGATTCTTCTCGAAGTCGTACTTCTTGAAGGCCACGAACAGGATGCCACCGACCACAGCGCCGATGAGGATCGCGAGGACCCACAGCGGACCGTTCTCGACAACGGGCAGGACCAGGAAGCCGCCGTGAGGCGCCGGATCGTGAACGTTGAAGAAGATGGTCAAGATGGAAGCGATGGAAGAACCGAGCATCATGATGGGCATGACGGGCCAGATGTTCTTGGTCATGAACGGAATGGCGCCCTCGGTGATGTGGGTGCAACCAAGGATGAGGTTGACGATACCGGCGTCATGATCCTCCTGGCTGAAGTACTTCTTGCCGACAACGACGGCGAAGGTGGTGATCAGCGGCGGAACGATGCAAGCGGCGGAGACGGCAGCCATGAAGTTGGTGCCGAAGTTGTAGGTCTCGGTGCCGACGCCAGCTTCGAGAGCGGTACCGAGCAGGAAGGTGCCAGTAGCGTAAGCAGCCTTGTTGACCGGGCCGCCCATATCAAAGGCGCACATGCAGCCGATGGCCAGGCCAAGGATCACCGGACCGGAGTTACCGAGGCTCTGCAGGAAATCCATCATACCCTGGTTAATGGCAGCCATGGGGCCGGAAATACCGAGCATGACCAGGCCGACGATGGCGGTAGAGCACAGCGGATACAGAAAGATTGCCTTCAGGCCATTAAGGCTCGCGGGAATTTTAGAGAAAACCTTCTCGAGCAGCAGGATGACATAGCCGGCGAGGAAGCCGCCGACGATGCCGCCCAGGAAGCCGAAGCCCACGCCGGCGCCACCGGCGTCGATCATGCCGGTCTCGGCGTTAACAGGCAGGCCCTGGATGGCAATCATACCGGCAACGAAACCGGGGACGAGCGCCGGGCGCTTGCCGATGGATTCGGCGATGTAGGCGGAAAGCACCGGAACCATAAGGTTCATGGCGATGCCGCCGATGATCTTGAGCATCGCAGCAAAGCTGTTGTAGTCGGCAGCCGTCGAATCAAAGGACGTGATGCCCCACAGGAACGAAATGGCGGTCAGAACACCACCGGCAACGACGAAGACCAGCATGTGGCTGACGCCGTTCATGAGGTGCTTGTAGATGACGTGGCCGATGGACTCCTTCTCCTCGACCTCGTCCTCGACATCGGCGGCAGCGGCAACCGTGTCGTCGCCCTTGGCGGCGAGCGCGCGGTCGATCAGCTTACCAGCAGCCTCGACAGACAGGGCCTTGGAAACACCAACGGAAACCATGGGCTTACCGGCGAAACGCTCCGCCTGGACATCCTTATCGGCTGCGACGACGACGGCCTTGGCACCGGCGATCTCGCTCTTGGTGAGCTCGTTCTCGACACCGACCTGGCCATGAGTCTCGACCTTAATGGTCAGACCGCGCTCGGCAGCTGCCTTCTCCAGCGCCTCCTTCGCCATGAAGGTGTGCGCAATGCCGGTCGGGCAACCGGTCGCGGCGATGATGTCAAACTTAGCCATGTGTCCCTCCTTCTTGAGTACAGCGCCCGCGGGCGCTCCCCTACACGCGCTTCGATGCGCGTTTTTCCACAACTGAAAGATACCAACCTACCGTCCGCGTGAGAAGAGACAAGGCGCAATTCTCCGGTGAAAGGTTCTTTCATAACCGTAAACGGCAAGTGAAAGTTTACCATCAACACTTGAAACGGCAAGGTGTATCTTGTAATTGAAAATGCCCGTATACTATGGCATTGCAAATCAAGTTAGATTTTCATGCCAACCAGGAGCCATCCATGACCGATAGTAGCAAAAGCGCACTTTCCCTCATTAGTACCCACCAGGGATACAGCGAGTCCGAGCAGCGCATTGTCGACTATATATTGGAGCACCAGTCCGAGGCGCCACGCCTCACGGCGGCTCAGCTCTCGCGCGCTGCCGCCACGTCCGAGGCGACCGTTTCGCGTTTCTGCCGCAAGCTGGGCTTTGGCAGCTTCCGCAGCTTTCAGTTTTCGTTGGCGCGCGACTTAGAGAGTCAGCGCAACGAGGGCCTGACCGACGAGGTCTCGCTCGACAACATGGAGCAGAGCCTTAAAAATATCCTCGCCGCCAAGGTGAGTGAGCTTAATGCGACCATCGACGGCATTGATCACGACACGTTGGCCGCAGTTGTACACGCGCTTAAGAATGCCGGCGTTATTGAGTTTGCGGCCGTAGGCAACACCAACGCCGTCGCGCTCGACGCGACGTTCAAGTTCTCGCAGCTGGGCCTTCGTTGCATGGCAAGCACCATCAGCGAGACCTCGATTGGTTTTGCGCTCACGCTGCGCCCCGGTGACGTTATCGTGCTGATCTCAAACTCCGGCAAGTCGCGCCGTCTGAATCGCATGGCAAAAGCGGCTCGCGACTGCGGCGCAACCGTAGTCGTCATCAGCAGCGACAGCAAATCCCCGCTCGCGCGCCTGGCAGACTACACCTTTAATACCGTCAACCACGAAGCACTACTGACAACGGGCGACTTCGCGTTCTCCAAGATGAGCGCCACGATGATCATCGAGGTCATCTACAACTTCCTGCTGCCCGAAATCGAAGACGCCCGCGAGCATATCAGCTACTACGAAGAGCTCATCCAGCCGGATAAGGTTGTGGAGTAAAACGCGTAGTGGGACAAAAATTTCAGTCTATTTTGTCCCACCAACACCGCTGATACGACCTAACCTCGAGCTTCTTCAAGCATCTGCTTGGCATGCGCAAGACTTGCCTCCGATTGGTCGCCGCTGAGCATGCGGGCAATCTCGGCAGTGCGAGCATCCCCAGCCACCTCATCCAGATGCGTCTGGGGAACGTCGCCGGGCTCTTTACTGACCACGTAGTGCTTGTCGGCCATAACCGCAACCTGCGCCAGGTGTGTTACGACGATGACCTGATGCGTGGCGGCAAGATCGGCCAGCACACCAGCAAGAGCGCGGGCCGTGGAGCCGCCGACACCAGCATCGACCTCGTCAAACACCAGCGTATCGACACCGTCCGCGTTACCGAGGACAACCTTACTTGCCAACATGACGCGGCTGAGCTCGCCGCCCGACGCAATGCGGCGCAGGGGACGTGGCGTCAAGCCGGCACCGCTGCGGTATAGCAGCTCGTAGCTCGAAGGACCAACGGGCGTCCACTCAGCACGGGGAAGATCGCGCGACTCCCAGACGAGCTCGGCACTACCCATCTCCAAGCGCGCCATCTGGCGGCCAACCTCGTGGCAGAAGCGCGGGGCCGCCGTATTGCGAGCGCGCTTAAGTGCCTTGGCAGCGGCAAACAACTCGCGCTCGGCGCTCCCGAGTGCCTCACGCGCCTTTTTGATCTGCTCATCGCCATCATCGACCAGGGACAGCAGTTCTTGCGAGCGATCGCGCATGGCAAAAACATCGTCCATAGTGGGACCCCACTGACGCAACAGACCCTTGAGGTCGGAATACCGCTCACGCATGCGAGCAAGCTCGCGCGGGTCGAAGGCGACGCCATCGCGATAGGAACGAAGCTCGTTCGCGCAATCCTCAAGGGAGATACAGGCATCCGAAAGCGCATCGGCAATGTCGCCCAGCTTGCGATCGACGGCAGCCATACGGGAAAGCTCTGCCACGGCACTGTTCACGGCATCGAGCGCTCCCCCTTCGGCAGCAAGCGATGCATGGGCATCATTGGCCGTGGCAACCAGTACCTCGGCATGTTCGGAGCGCGGCAGCAGTTCCTCGAGTTCCTCATACTCGCCCGGTTTGGGGTCGACCTCGCCGATGCGCTCGAGCGCAAAGCGCGCCTCCTCGACGCGGCTCCCCTGCGCACGCGAGGCCTCTTCAACACGTCGAACCTCCTTGGCGGCAGCACGCGATGCCTTAAAGCAGGCGCGGTACGCATCCAGCGCCTCGAGCGCAGAGCGTCCCGCCCACGCATCAACCATCGCAACGTGATGCGCCGGATCGAGCAAGCGTTGGTGCTCGTGCTGGCCGCACAAATCCATCATCACGCCAACGCGCTCCGAAAGCTCGCGCACGCTGGCGATGCGGCCGTCAATCTTGACGCGGCTGCGACCCTCGGCAGAAAGGCTGCGCTGCACGGTAAAGCCCTCCGCGTCGTGTGGGCCGTCAAACAGGCGCGCCTCGACGCTCGCCAGCGCCTCGCCCTCACGCACCGTCGACGAATCCGCGCGCTCGCCCAAAATAAGCTTGAGCGCCGAGAGCAGCGCAGTCTTGCCGGCGCCGGTCTCACCGGTCAGGACAGTCAGGCCGGCACTCGGCACCAGCGTCGCCTCGCGAATGAGTGCAATGTTAGAAACCTGCAGCTCATCGATCATGACGGACTCCGTAGAATACGCGGCTCACCGAGTTATAGAAGCTCTCGGGGCCGTAATCCAGCAGCAGCACATCGCCGGGCCCACGACGCACCGCCACGCTCTCAACGGTGCCATCACAGGTAATAAACTGCCCATCGATAGCGATCGCCGGAACGCTCGGACGGTCATCAGACATAAAGATTTCGACGACATCACTCGGCGAAGTCAAGAAGGCACGGGCCTGAATGGTGTGCGGCGCAATGGGTACGCAGACCATGCCCGTATAGTCGGGGCTCACGATGGGGCCACCGGCACTGAGCGCGTAACCCGTAGAACCAGTCGCCGTGGACACGACCACGCCGTCGCCACGCAGTCGATCGATATGGTGGCCCGACACCGTGATGTCGAACTCAACCATATCGGACAGGGGGCCGCGCGTGAGCGCCATGTCGTTCAGGGCGAAAGTGCGCACGACATCCTTCGTACCGTCTTCGCGCACGGACACGATATCCGCGGCGATGGTAGCGCGACGGCTCACGTGCAGCTCACCGGACAGGGCGTCGCTCACGACCTGCAGAATGTCGCGCTCCTCGGGACTCGCAGCAGTTAAAAAGCCCAGGTGACCATAGGAAAGACCGAGGATAGGAATCTCACGATGGTTGAGGATGCGGGCAGCGCGCAGCAACGTGCCGTCGCCGCCGAGCGTAATGACCAGATCGGAGCCGTCAATATCAGGCGTGCTCTGAATCTTGGATCGCTGGTCGGCAGCCCATGCGACCTCATAGCCCTGACGAGTGAGCCAAAGCTCGAGCATCAGGCCGCTCTCGACCGCCTCTTGCTTGTAGTAATTGGGAACCAGAAAGACCTTCATAGCGTTGCAGCTTTCTCGCTCATAACCGATACCTGGGATTGCAGCTCGTCTTGCGAGCGGTCGCCAGATTCAAATCTAGTGCCGTACAGGAAAAACTCAACGTTGCCCTTGGCACCATGAATGGGTGACACGCACACATCGACCGGGAACAGGCCCTTGGCGGCAAAGAGTTCAACCGCCGCCACGAGTGTATCGCGGCGCACGGCGGGATCGGACACAATACCGCCCTCGCCCACCAGCGCCGCCGGAGCCTCAAACTGCGGCTTTACGAGCGTGCAGAATGCACCCGTAGGAGCCAGGCAGGCCAGTACCGCATCGATAATGTTCGCGATGCTGGTAAACGAGACATCACACACAGCCAGGTCGATGGTGCCGGCATAGCCAAGCTCAGGCAGCTGCGTCACGTTTGTGCGCTCATGCAGCGTCACGCGATCGTCCTGACGCAATGACCAATCGAACTGGGCGCGACCCACGTCCACCGAGACAACGGTCGCAGCGCCGCGCTTGAGCAGGCAATCAGTAAAGCCGCCCGTGGAGCAGCCCACATCGAGGCAAGCAAGGTCCGTCGGATCAATCCCAAACGCATCGAGCGCGCCCTCGAGCTTGAGCCCGCCGCGCCCAACATACGGGATGCGCCCCTTAACGTGCAGTGGCAGGCCCGGCGTCACCTTGAGCCCCGGGGAGGTCAAACGCTCACCGCCACTCGAAACCAAGCCGGCCATAAGAGTGCGAAGGGCATCCGCGCGATCGGCGCAGATGCCCTGTGAAATCAGTTCGTCATCGAGACGCACGCGTTTCATGAATGCCATCAACCATTCGTATCCGGGGATGCAGCCTGTCTATCTTGGGACTCGTTTGCCGCATCCTCATCGTATTCCTGCTCGAGCTTGTCGGCCTCACGCGGCGTCAGCTCAAACTTGTCGACCATATCGACCGCTCGGGAGCCCAGCTCAATCGCCTCGTCAAACAAATCGAGCGAACGCTCCAAGGACGTATCCTTGGAGCGAACGCTGGCGATGATCTGGTCCAGGCGATCCGAGATCTCATCGAAGTTGCGGACGGAACCCTCTGGCATGGCTACTCCTCGACGGAGTCGGCCTCGACGGCCCCAGCGGCGTCTGCATCCTCGTCAAGTACACCGGCGGCAGCCTGAGCGGCAGCGACCTTGGCGGCAGCCTCGGCAGCCTGTGCCTCCTCGCGAGCGCGATCTTCGGCCAGCAGCTCTTGGTACAGGTCCTCGCCCGGCAGCTCCTCGCTGCGAGCGATCTTGCCCAGCACGCCGTTGACGAACGAAGCGGACTGGTCGGTGCCATAGGCCTTGGCAAGCTCGACGGCCTCGTTGATTACGATGGCGTCCGAGACCTCCTCGTCGGTGAGGAAACGCATCTCGTAAACGGCGATACGCAGCAGATTGCGGTCGGCACCGGGCATGCGCATAAGATCCCAGTTCTTGGCAACGGAGCGCAGAGCGCAGTCAATGCGGTCGATATGCTCGTAGGCACCGCGGCACAGCTCCAGCGCATAGGGGTCGAGGGGACCCTTCGAGATCAGGAAATCACCCTCGAGGACGCGCTCGAGCGGGCTGTCCGTGGCCTCGGCCTGGAACAGCAGCTGCAGCGCCTGACTGCGGGCAAGCGTACGCCCGCGATAAACCTTAAGGCTCAAAGGTTACTCCTTGGGGAAAACGAGACCGTCGATGCAAACGTCAACGCGCTCGACCTCGACGCCCACCTGGGCATCGATGGCGGCGACCACGGCGGCGCGAACAGCCTCGGCAAGTTTCTTGAACGGATAGCCAAAGAACACCACGACACGCACGGTGAGTGCGAGCTTGTCGCCGACGACCTCGGCCTCGACCGCCGGCTCGGAAGCCGGAGCCTTGGACGAGAGCATCATGGAGACAAGGTTTGTGGCAAGGTCCTTGACGCCAACGGAGGCGATGCCCTCGACATCGGACACGGCGCGCGAGACGATGGCGGTCAGAACATCGGGCGAAATGCCGATGCCGTCAATCTTGATTTCCTGGGGCATGAGTCCTCCTAGAAGAGTTGGTTGCTAGACGCGGGAGACGAACTTGCCGTCGCGGGTGTCAACCTTGATGACCTCGCCCTCGTTGAGGTACATGGGGACCTGGATGACAGCGCCGGTGTCAATCGTGGCCGGCTTGGTGGAACCCTGGACGGTGTCGCCCTTAAAGCCCGGGTCGGTCTGGACGATGGTGGTCTCGATGAACATCGGCGGAGTCACGCCCATGAGCTCATCGTCGGCGAAGAGCAGCTGGCAGATGTCGTTCTCGCGCAGCCACTTGGAGTTCTCGCCCACCATGTCCTCGGGAACGGGAACCTGCTCATAGGTCTCGTTGTCCATGAAGATGTAGTCGGCGCCATCGTTGTAGAGGTACTGGAACTCACGGGTGGTGAGCATGACGCTCTCGAACTTGGTGCCGGCGTTGCAGGTGTTCTCGACGACGCGGCCGCTCTTGATGTCGCGGGTCTTGTAGCGCACAAACGCGCCACCCTTGCCCGGCTTGACATGCTGGAACTCGACGATGGTGTAGACCTTGTCCTTAATGCGGAGACCGAGGCCGTTCTTGAAGTCGGCGGTAGAAATGGTAGGCATAGCGACCTTTCTTGTTATGGGCAGAACGCACAAGCGTCCAAATTACATACGACCGAAATTATACACTTGCAGACGGCGCCTGCAGCGAGCGCATAAAAAGAGGACGCGGGGCGCCCGAATTGTTCCGGACGCCCCGCCCCAAAAATCTATCGAAATGGGCTAGCAATCGATGACGTGCAGGTCGTGCGGGGTCTTGGTGAAGGGCTCGTAGCCGTTCTCGGTGACCACGCCGTAGTCCTCCAGACGCACGCCGCCCACACCGGGCAGATACACGCCGGGCTCCATGGTGATAACCGAGCCGACCTCGATGGTGTTCTTGCTGCGGTTGAAGTTGGGCAGCTCATGGATGTCGATGCCCACGCCGTGACCCAGACCATGGTTGTAATAATCGCCATAGCCGGCATCGCCGATAATCTTCTTGGAAAGCTTGAAAATGTCGTTGCCCTCGACGCCCGGATGGATGGCAGCGACGCACTCCTCATGCGTGCGGCGCACGAGTGCGTACAGGTCCCGCTGCTCCTGCGTAGGCTCGCCCATCACGACGGTGCGCGTCATGTCGGAACGATAATCGCAGTAGCCCGCGCCGTAATCCATGAGAACGAAATCGCCCTTCTCGATGACACGGTCGCTCGGGACGGCATGCGGGTTGGCGGTGTTGGGACCGCTCGCCACGATGGAGCCGAAGGCAAGGCTGTCGGCGCCGTTGGCGAACATAAAGTTCTCGAGCTCGTTGCGAACCTGCTTCTCGGTCATACCAGGCTTAATAAAGCCGAGCATGTGCTGGAAGGCGGCGTCGGTGATCGACTGTGCGTGGCGCATGAGCTCGATCTCCTCGGCATCCTTGATGGCGCGCATCTTGCGGATGTCGTCGTGCATCAGCGGCAGCATGCAGGCGACGGAGCGGTCCTCCAGGCCGCGCTGAATGCCCTGGTAGAAATTAATCTGCATATCATCCTCGACAGCGCAGACACGGCACTTGTTGGCCGCGATCTTGCCGGCGACCCAACCGGGGATGGTGCCCTCGTCCATGTCGTAGACCCAGGGGCTGCCGGCGGGCGTGTTCTCCTCAAAGCTGTTGAGGTAGCGCGAGTCGGTGTGGAACAGGCACTGGTCGACCGTAATAAACGCAGCGTGCGGGAACTCGAAGGTGTAGTCGAAGACGCCCTTCACGCCCGTGAGCCAACGAAGGTTAGCCTCGTCGCGCACCACGATGGCATCGTAGCCACGCTCGACCATCAGGGCACGGACACGCTCGATACGACCGGCAGGACCGGCAGCAAACTCAGACATGCAGTTTCCTTTCTTGTTGTCTCTATATAGACGGGACGGGTCTCAACCGAACGACGGAATCGCATGCGATCCGCAACCGATTGAAAACCCGCCCCTCAACATGATACGAAAGACGATGGATGTCAATAAATCTTAGAGAAGTTCTTTGCGAGAAGCCAAGTAGGCGTGAACATGGCGCTCAAGAACCTCGTCCTCAACGCTCGTTAGACGAATGGCGCCGAGTGCCGCGGGCAGCGGCAACATGCTACGGTTTGAGCGGGCAAACTGTTGTCTGCGGAACTCCTCGATATATGCGGCAGGCTCCAGATCGAAAGCAAGTTCCTCGATACCAAAGTCCTCCAGGCAGTCATCGACCTCAAAGACGTAATCGATATCGAAGTCGCAGGCATCGTGGGCTAGGCGCGCCTCAAAGCGCATGCCCTCGGACAACAGCTGATAGGCAGGGACCTGCGAAGCGGCATCGCCCAAGCAGGTGCGCAGGGTGCGCTCCCCCGTCTTGCCAAAATCGAGCGCATGGCGGGCGCTCGGGTTCGTGGCCATCAGTACGTCCTTACGGGCAGTCTGAGACCATTGGACGGCATTGACGAGCGCGACCTCCTCGCCCGCGAGAATCTCGGGGACGGTCTCAGTAAACTGATTCCAGCGTGACTTGCTGCTCGAAAGCATGGTGCCAACAAGTACCACATAGCCGAGCTTGAGGTCCTCGGAGTCCGCCTCGCGAACAAGGTCGAGGTCGCACACGACCAAGCCCGGCTCGGGACGGAACGCGATGGCGGAAAGCGCATTGGCCGACGAGGCGACGAGCGGCTTCATGGTCGTCGCGACCGTGAGCATGGCGTCGAAGGTCGTCGGCAGCAAGGCGCACTCGGTTCGGCCACACCACTGGTTGGCGCACCAGCTAACAACCGAGCAGGTTGCGGCATCGCCAACGGCGACAACCAGATCGTCGCAGGTAATGCCGTTGGCAGACAAGGCGCCAAAGATAGCATCGGCATCGGCCAGCGTGGCACCAGCAGGCGAAACCTCAAGGGAGAACTGCGACACGGCAAAACCGGCGTCGACCAGCGCATGCTCGACGACCTCATCAAAACGTTCTGACGAGGCGGAGTTCCAAACCACCATCGCGCGCTTAGGCTTGCCCACAGCCGAGGCAAACATACGCGACAGCTCATCGAACGCGCCCAATCCGACACGGACATCGACGCTGCGGTTTTGGAAATTGATCAGTTGGCGGCGAATCATAGCAGTCCACGCTCCAAAAGCATCTCGGCACAAAGGTAGGAAACGTCCTCGAAGGACTTGTTGCGAATATCAAGGGTAATATCGGCGGCCTGGCGATACAGCGGACGGCGATGCTCAAACAAGCGCGCGGCATGCTCGGGCGAGCGGAAATCGGGGCGCGTGTCGGACCGACGAATCTGGCGAATCGAATCCTCAAAGTCGCCCTCGAGGTACACGCACGTACCCATTTCGTGCATCAGCTCAATATTCACCGGCGTCTCGACGATACCGCCACCGCACGAAACCAACAGGCTGCGCTCGCTTTGGAGCGAACGGAGCGCCGAGGTCTCGAGCTCGCGAAAACGATCCTCACCCTCGGTCTCAAAAATCTCGGTTACCGACTTGCCGCAACGGCGGACGACTAGGCGGTCGGTATCGATAAAACGCCGCTTGAACATAGTGCCGACGTTGCGCGCGAGCGTCGATTTGCCCGCGCCCAAAAAGCCGATAAAGAAGATATGGTCGCAGCCGTGTTTGGTGTGCTGGGACATGACGAGACCTATTCCTCGCAGGGAAGGTCGCGCAGGGCCCGGCGCTCAAAGATACGGAAGATCTGCGTATACCACAGGTCCTGCGTGGCCTGCGGCTTTACCAGGATGGTATCGACGCCGGCGAAGTTGCCGCTCCACACGTCCGTGTAGAGCTGATCACCGATCAGCACCGCCTCGTCGGCCGTGGCGCCGAGGCGCTTAAGACCCGCCTTGAGGGCAAACGGCGCCGGCTTCATGGCATGGCTGATGGCCTCGAGTCCCAGCTCGCGTGCTGATGCCATGACCTGGTCGCGATGCCAGTTGTTGGACACCATGCACAGCTTAAAGCCTTTGGCGCGGGCGGTATCGAGCCAAGCGGAAACCGCAGCGGGAACCTGCTCGGTGTCACGCGGCACCAGGGTGTTATCGCGATCGAGCAGAATGGCGCGTTTGCCGTCGGCCCAAAGGGTATCAAGGTCGATGCGATCGACCGAGGCAACGTAACGTTTGGGGCTAAAAATCCTCATGCTAATTCCAAGACTGTTGATGCTCTTCGTAGGTTTGCGAGAAGTACTCCTCGTCCTGCGTAATGTAGAAATACAGGTCATCGGAGTCGGTCGGCTCAAGCGTGGCCTTGAGTGCCTCGAGCGACGGAGAGCAGATGGGCGTGGGTGGCAGACCCTCATGCTTATAGGTGTTATACGGACTATCGCTCTGCAGGTCGTCGGCGGTAACCTCGCCACCGGTGACATACATCATGGTCGCATCGCTGTTGAGATAGCGCAGACCATCGAGCTTGCCGGCAAGACGGTTGTAGAAGACCGAGGCCACGTGCGCGCGCTGGTCAGCGTTGAGGCCCTCGCGCTCAACGATAGAGGCCAAGTTGACGATGTCGTAGTCGGACATCTCCACACCGTAGCGTTCCTTGATCTTGGCTTCGCAGCTCGCAAAGTCAAGCGACTTGTACTCGGTCTTAAACTGATCGAGCATAGCGCGAATCACGTCATCGACCGTCGGCGAATCGCCCAACGAATAAGTCTTGGGGAACAAGAAACCCTCAAGCGAGTCGTTGGCGGCGCCCTTAAGGAAGCTATAGTCGTCCACGTAGTTGGAGGCCTTAGCCTGGTTGAGGAAGTCTTCCTTAGAGATGCCATCGTAGGCCTGGGCCACACGGTCGGCGACTTGATCGACCGTCAGGCCCTCAGGGATTGTTAGCGCATTGGAGCCCGCGTTGGGACCTTCCATGAGCTGCTGAACAACCTTGGTCGCGTCCATGAGTGTGGTGAACAAATAGGTACCAGGCTTGAGCGACATATCGGCGTTGAGCTTTTTCACCGCCGCATAGTAATCCTTGGGATTCTCGACGATATGGTTCTCGGAGAGAATCGAGGCGATCGTATCGCCCGAAGCACCGTCGGGAATGGTTACCGTAACCTGCTGACCAGCAGTGACCTTCGTATCCTCACCGGCAAAGAAGCCCTTGACGGCCGGCACGACAAAGAAAACGATCGCGACAAGCGCAAGCACCGCCACCACAACGCCGATGATCATGGGAACCGGAGAGCTCTTCTTTTGAGCACCGCGACGAGTATGCGTGTTGTAGCTCGAGCGGGTCGCCGGAGCAACGCCATGCGAACCGCGGGCGTGATGAGAATGCGATTGGGGGGCCTGCGTTCGCTGGGTAGGTGCCTGCTGCTTAAAGCGGGTACCGCCTGCAGGCTGGGCCGTACGAGCAGTGGGCTGCTGAGCCGCGTGAGAAGCCGGATGCTGAACCGAACGAGCAGAAGGCTGCTGACCCGTCCGTTGAACAGGTTGGGCCGAACGAGAGAAGGACTGCACCGGGCGCGCGGCAGGCTGAGCTGCGCGCTGCGTCGGCTGTGCCGGACGCTGGCCAGGCTGGGCAGGGCGCGACGCCGGCTGACGTGTACGATTCGGCTGGCGCGGATCGGAAGCACTAGGCATGCGAAACCTCCTCGTTTTTACGATCGAGCCACGTCTGCAAAAAAAGGCTGGCGGCAATCATGTCGATCTTGCCCCTCATCTGCTTTTCGTTGAGGCCCTGCTCGCGCAGGATACGCTTGGCCTCTTGCGAGGACAGACGCTCGTCCTCAAACTCCAGCGGAAGATCGAGCTCGTCGGCAATCTTTTGCGCCACGGCGGCAACGCGCTCGGCTTGGGGGCCGGGCTCACCGCCCATGGTCAGGGGACGTCCGCTTACCAGGATGTCGGGCTCATAGTCTTCGACCAGGTAGCGGAACGTCTTGGCCATACCGGTGACCTCGGCGGCCGGGAGCACCTTGACAGGCATCGCCATCTTGCCATCACGGCTCGAGACGGCGATGCCAATCCTGGTCTCCCCTATGTCCAGCGCAAGCGCGACCACAGTGACTTCTTAGATTCTTAGGCGCCGAGCGCGGTCTTGGCGGCCGCGAGGGCATCGGCGATGCCGGCAGCATTCTTGCCACCGGCCTGGGCCATGTTGGGACGGCCACCACCGCGACCGTCGACCAGACCCGCGATCTGCTTGATCACATTACCGGCGTGGAACCCGGCCTTCACGGCGTCATCGGAGCCGGCAGCGAGCAGGGCCGGAGTGCCCTTCTCAGTCACGCTGGCGACGACACAAGCGACAGGGCCGGCGACCTTCTGGTGCACGGTATCCCATACGTTGCGCAGGTCGGCAGCCTCAAGGCCCTGGAGCTCAGCAACGACGAGCTTGTAGCCACCGAGCTCGACAGCACCCTCGATGGAGCTGGAAATGGCGTCGGAGGAACCACCGGTCAGAGCCTTTTTGAGCTTGTTGGACGTCTCGCGCAGCTCGACCTGCAGGTTCTCCACACGGGCGGGAACCTCGTCGACGCGGCACTTGAGCGCAGCAGCGGCGGCGTCAACGAGTGCCAGGCGGTCGGCCATATAGTCGAGAGCACCCTTAGAGGTCACGGCCTCGATACGGCGGACGTTCGAGCCCGTAGAGGACTCGGAAATAATCTTGAACAGGCCGATCTCGGCGGTATTGGCAGCGTGCGTGCCACCGCAGAGCTCGCGAGAGAACGGCTGGTCCTCGGCGCCCACGGAGACGACGCGGACGACATCGCCGTACTTCTCTCCAAACAGAGCAACAGCGCCGGCAGCCTTAGCCTCGTCGATGCCCATAACACGGGTCACGACCGGCTTGGAGGCGAAGATCTGCTGGTTGACCAAGTCCTCGACAGCCTTGAGCTGCTCGGAGGAAAGGCCCTCGAAGTGCGTAAAGTCAAAGCGCAGGTGCTCGGGCGTCACCAGCGAGCCGGCCTGGGAGACGTGCTCGCCCAGGACCTGCTTAAGGGCAGCGTCGAGCAGGTGCGTGGCGGTGTGGTTGCGGCGCAGGAAGCCACGGCGCTCGGCGTCGAGAGCGGCGGTCACAGCGGCACCGACAGTCAGCGTGCCATCGGCAACGTGCGCGACGTGGGCATACAGGCCGTTGTGGTTCTTGGTGTCGGCAACGGTCAGAACAACGCCCTCGGCGGAAAGCTTGCCGGCATCGCCCTGCTGACCACCCATCTCGGCATAGAACGGGGTGCGGTCGAGCACGACCTCGACATCCTCGCCCGCGGCTGCGGACTCGACGGACTCGCCGTTGCGCACGATGGCGACAACCTTGGCGCCCTCGATCACATCGTTGTCATAGCCGTCGAACTCGGTCGCTGCGACCTTGTCGGAAAGCTCGACCCACACGTCGTTGAAGCTACCCCAGGCGTCGCCCTTGGCGTTAGCGCGGGCGCGGGCCTTCTGGTCCTCCATGCAGGCAGTGAAGCCGTCCATGTCGACGTCGTGGCCAGCGGTGCCGGCGATCTCGACGGTCAGATCGATGGGGAAACCAAAGGTGTCGTGCAGCTTAAAGGCGACATCGCCCGGAAGCACAGCGCCCTCGGCAAGCGCTGCCAGGGCCTCGTCCAGGTACACGCGGCCGTTGTCGAGCGTCGTGGAGAAGCGCTCCTCCTCGGAGGCAACGATACCCTTGACGAGCGCGACGTTCTTGAGCAACTCGGGATAGGCCTCGCCCATTTGAGCGTTGACCTCGTCGATGAACTTGGTCAGGAAGGCGCCCTCGATGCCCAGCAGGCGACCGTGGAACACGGCACGGCGGAGCAGACGGCGAAGGACGTACTCGCGACCCTCGTTGCCGGGAAGGATGCCGTCCGAGATCATAAAGTCGACAGCACGGGAGTGGTCGGCGATGATGCGCAGGGAGCGGCTGGCGCCGGAGTAGTCATCGGCGTCATAGGTCTTGCCGCTAATCTCCTCACCGAGTTTGATGAGGTGCTGCATCAGATCGCCGTCGTAATTGGCGGTCTTGTGCTGCATGATGGCAGCCATGCGCTCCAGGCCCATGCCCGTATCGAGGTTGCGGTGCGGCAGCTCCGGCATGGAGCCGTCCTCCTGGCGGTCGTACTGGGTAAACACAAGATTCCAGAACTCAAGGAAGCGGTCGCAGTCGCAGCCGGGCTTGCAGTCGGGGCTGCCGCAACCGACCTCCTCGCCCATGTCAAAGTAGATCTCGGAGCACGGACCGCAGGGGCCGGTGGGGCCAGCGGCCCAGAAGTTGTCGTCCTCGCCCAAGCGGGAGATGTGGTCCTCGGCAACGCCCAGGGAGCGCCACACGTCATGGGTCTCATCGTCCTCGGTAAAGACGGTAAAGTACAGGCGGTCGAGCGGCAGCTTGAACTCCTTGGTGATGAGCTCAAAGGCCCAGGCGCAAGCCTGCTCCTTGGAGACGCCGCCAAAAGAGAAATCGCCGAGCATCTCGAAGAACGACAGGTGACGGCCGTCCTCGCCGATGCAGTCGATGTCGTTGGTGCGGACGCACTTCTGGCAGGAGATCGCGCCAATCTCCTTCATGGTCTTCTTGCCCTGGTAGTACTCCTTAAACTGGTTCATGCCGGCGTTGGCAAGCAGCAGTGAAGGATCGTCGGGGACGAGGGACGAAGAAGGATAGAGCTTAAGACCGCGCTCCTCAAAGAAGTTGAGGAACTTGGAGCGGATCTCGGCCGTAGTCATTGACGGGTAGTCAGCACTCATAGAGGGAATCTCCTCGGTTTCACATCGAAACAGTTCAAACGTAACGATATTACCATCCCGCCGCGCAAGTGCAAAAAAGAGGGTCGCCAAACAGCGACCCTCCAGCGAAAGTGCACGTTATTTAGTACTGCGCGATCCTTTGAAAAAGGACTGCTGTATAATTGCATATAAGATTCACCCGGAAGGAGCGATCGATGAAAAGCAAACGATTTGTCCTGAATGCACTTCTGGTTGTAGCACTTTTAGCGCTCTTGGCCTTCTCATGCTGGTACGCAAACCAACCATCATTTGGATACGTATTGTATACAGTAATGTCCGGCGATAAGGCTTATTACACTCTACGCGCAATTGACGTTCTCTTTTTCTATGTAGCCGGCCCCTTATCAATCGCTTTGGTCGCGTTTCTTGTCATTTACAACTTCAAGAAACGTTAATAGAACCTATTTAGAATCCGAATCGTCTATGGAGCCGTCGATGCCGGTTTTGGTGTCGTCGTTCATATTGAAATCGTCGTCTTTGGCGAAGGGATTCTTGAAAAAGCCCGTAGCATCGGGCTGAAGGCCCGAGAGCTTCATCCAGGGATTATCGAGCTCGGGTTTGGGCATGGCCTGGGCCTCGGGCGCAGTCTCGTTACCGATGAGCTCGGACTCATAGATGAAGGTGTCGTCACCGAGCGCGTCGTAAGCGGCGACCGGGTTGCCATCGGCATCGCGGTACGGCGTGCCCTTAAACACGGCGCCGTCATAGGCCACAAGCTGACGGCCGGTCTCATTCTCGAAGTAGTACACGAAGATGCCCTTGAGGGCCGCACAAAGCGGGATGGCAATAATCATGCCGATGGGGCCCATGAGTGCCGAGCCAATAACGAGCGCCGTGAGGCTCATGATGGGATGCACCTGCACCGAGCTCTGCATGACCTTAGGAGAAATCACGTTGTCGGTGACGTTTTGCGCGACCATCGTCACGATGAGCGTCCATAACGACAACATGGGGCTGAACATGAAACCGAGCACCGTGGCGATTGCTGCGCTCACCCAAGGACCGACGACCGGAACCAAATGCATGATGCCGGTAAAGATAGCCATGAGCGCCGCATACGGATGACCGATGATCATAAAACCGATAAAGGCGAGGAAACCACCGCAGATGGACGTCACGACCATACCGCGCATGTAGCCGCCGACAGAGCGAGAAAGGATGGCGACCATAAAGCGGTACGAGGTCTCCTTCTCCTGACCGATGATGGTGCAAATCTCGTGATGCATGCGAGGGTAGTCGCAGGCCATCCAGTAGGCAAGCACCAGACCAAGGAAGATCACGAACAACTGCGAAGCCGTATTGGTGATGAGCGGGAACACACCGCGGCCAAGCTCGGCAGCGATCTGAGACACATACTTCGATGCCACGGCAACCAGCGACGAAAGATTATCGTCCAAATACTCCTTGAGCGGCGTGTTGTTGAGCGTCTTGGCATGCGAGATCATCTCGTTGAGATCGCCACCCGCAACACGAAGCTGCTCGGGCAGGCGGCTCAGGACTTCCATGATCTGACCAAAGAGAATCGGCGACAAGATGCAAACGACACCGACGAGCACGGCAACAACAACAATTAGCGCAATAAGCGAACCGATGCAGCGATTCACGCCATGGTGCTCGAGCCAGTTGGTGATCGGGGACATCACAAAAGCAATGATGGAGCCAACGGCAAGAAACTCAATAACCGGTGCCAGGATGCCCATAAGGTTAAAGATGACAGCAGCAATAACAATGCAGCCGACAACAGCCCAAATGCGCAGCGTCAGAACGCGGGTGTCGCGCAGCACGCGATCGGTTTGTTGGGGGTGCTCACTCATGAACGAATCATCACTCCGTCGGGGTCGATCTTGTCCTGAATCTTCTTAAGCGTGCGGCGCAGCAGACGCGAGACCTGCACCTGCGAGATGCCCAGCTTCTTGGCAATCTCGATCTGGGTCATGCCCTTCACAAAGCGCAGCTCGATCACCTCGCGCTCACGCGGCGAGAAATCGCGGATGGCTTCCTCGATCACCAGGCGGTCATCGGTAAAGTCGAGCTCGTTGTCATCGTCGGCGTAACGGTCGAGAATCGAGGGCGCATCGTCGGAATCGGACGCACCAGGAGCCTCGATGGGCACCGAGGTATAGGCCGAAGACGATTCCATAGCCTCGAGGACCTCATCGACAGTCACATCTAGATACTCAGCGATCTCCTCAACCTTGGGCGAACGCTGCAGCTCGTTGGTAAGCTTGTCGGTAGCCTGGTTGACCTTGGCAGAAAGCTCCTGCAGGCGACGAGGCACGCGCACGCTCCAGCCCTTGTCACGGAAGTGACGCTTGATCTCGCCCAAGATGGTGGGCGTGGCAAACGTGGTGAACTCGAGTCCGCGCTCAGGGTCAAAGCGGTCGATTGCCTTGAGCAAGCCCAGATAGCCGACCTGCATGAGGTCGTCGAGCGGCTCGCCGCGATTCTTAAATTTGTTGGTAAGAAACCTTACCAGATTCATATGGGACATGACGAGCTGCTCGCGGGCGTCCGGATCACCGGTCTCCTTGTAGCGACGAAACAGCTCGCGGGTTTTCTCCTTGTCCCAAGCGGTCTTACCGCTCCGGGAACGTTCGGTCATATTAGATATCCGCCTTGAGGTCGAGGGAAAGCGTCAGGGGCGCCGCAGTCTTTTCGTAGGAGTCGCACACGCTCGCGAGGATGAGCTCGGCATACACCGCAGCCTGGTCGTCTTCATCGACCGTAGCCTGGTCGCCAAAGGTAATAGTCATGCCAACGTGGGTCTCATCGACATCGAATTTGATGGTGATGTCATCGCAGTCGACCGCGGTGCAACCAAAGATGAAAGCCTCCTCAGCAGCCATGCGGATGTCCTCGATGCGATCGACAGACATAGAGCACAGGGCACCAACGTTGGCTGCCGTCATGCGCACAAGGCGAGCGAGACGAGGGTCACCGGCAACGGTCAGCGTGATAGGGCAGGTTGCTTCGCTACTCATCGCAGGACTCCTCAGAGGTCTCGGCGGGCGTATAGGTGTAATACTGAGCCGGCTTGGATACAGACTTCTGACCATCATCGTCGCCCGCGGCGGCCTCGTCCTCGCCAATTAGGACGCGCTCGGTAGGCTGCTCGGCCTCCGCAGCGGCAGCGGCGAGCTTGCGATCGGCGTCGGCTGCAGGAGCCTTCACCTTATTGAAGAGCTTCTGCACAGCACCGGCGGCAGAGTCAGTCACGCTCGACACAGCATTGCTGGCCTCGGCCATGCTGCCCGTAACCTCGGAAATGTCGCGAACCACGGCTTCGACCTCTACGAGATTGGAGGTAAGGGCATCAACTGCCGTCTTGCTCGACTTAAGCAGCGGCTCCATCTGGGCAAGCGCCGGCGTAAGCTCATCGACAGCGCCATCGAGCTTTGCCACCACAGGCTGAGCCTCGGCGATGGTGTTGTTGAGGTCGTTCACGGTCTTATCGAGCGAGTCGACAACATTGCGGGTCTTGCGCAGGGTAAGCGCGAGCTCAGCGATGGCCCACACGCCGGCAACGGCGAGCAGCAGCAGGGCGATTTGAATGGGACTCATACAAGCCTCCCGGAAGAATCGAAATACAGACGTTTTTCATGGTACCCCAAAGGGGACCGAACATGCCAAGAGCAGCAACGTGGGACAAAATTATCAGCAGCTACTTCGGTGCATTCCCGCTGCGGTCGCGTTCGCTTTGCTCTACGCGCCACTCTTCCCAGCCGCGCCCGGCAGGCTGCCAAAATGCACCGCGTTCCAAGCCTTCGGGCAAATAGCGCTGATCGACCCAGCCTTCGGGATAATCATGTGGATACTTATACACACCGTATTCATCGCTGCCCGGGCGATGGCGATCGCGCAGATGACTCGGCACCTCGCGAAGCCCACTAGAATGGATATCGGCCAGCGCCGCATCGATCGAAGCCTCACACGCGTTGGATTTTGGCGCCAAGCACACATAGAGTGCAGCCTGAGCCAGGTTAATGCGGCACTCGGGATAGCCGATGACCTCGGCAGACTTAAACGCGGCATGCGCCACCAAAAGCGCCTGCGGGTCGGCGTTGCCAACATCCTCAGAAGCGTGAATCATAATGCGGCGAGCGATAAACTTAGGATCCTCCCCAGCATCGATCATGCGCGCGAGCCAATAGATCGTGGCATCGGGGTCACTACCGCGCATGGACTTGATGAACGCACTGATGATGTCGTAGTGCATGTCGCCGTTTTTGTCATACGTAAAGCCGCGACGCGGGTTGGCAATCTTCACGTCATCCACGGTGATGGGATAGCGCTCCCCCGCCGCAGGCGCTGGCGTTCCCTCGGTATCGGGACGCGTGACGGCAATCTCGCTCGCAAGCTCGAGCGTCGTGAGCGCCGAGCGAGCGTCACCCGCTGCCAGCGTGCAAATGGTCTTGACCGTATCCTCATCGGCCGAGAACTTTCCGTTCAAGCCCTGTGGTGCCTCGAGCGCACGCTCGATGAGCGTCGCGATATCCTCGTCCTTTAAGTGCTCGAGCTCCACCACGCGACCACGCGAGAGCAACGCCGAGTTGACCTCGAAGTACGGGTTCTCCGTCGTGGCACCAATCATAATGACGGTACGGTTCTCAACCGCATGTAGCAATGCATCCTGTTGTGACTTCGAAAAGCGATGAATCTCGTCAATAAACAGGATAGTGCGACGGTCATACGTATTCAGGCGCGTCTTGGCCTCATCAATCACGCGGCGCAAGTCCTTCACGGTGCCCGTCACAGCGCTGACCTCGACAAACTCGCTCTTGGTATGGTTGGCGATAATGTGGGCCAGCGTCGTCTTACCCGTACCGGCCGGCCCATACAGAATCACGCTCGAAAGCACGTCGTGCTCGATCGCGGCACGCAACCATGAGCCCTTACCGACGGCCTTTTGCTGGCCCACGTACTCGTCGAGCGAATTGGGTCGCATGCGCACCGCGAGCGGCGCATTTTTAAAGGAACGCTCGCGCGTCGAGGCAGAAAAAAGGTCGTCCATAGCCATCCCGTGCATCAATCAAAAACGTTTTCAACTAACCAGTATACCGAAAGGATACGAACTACCGTTCGTTAATATAGGTACGATGCGGAAACTTTAGACCCGGGAACAGCTTGCTCGTCAGTTCGCAGAAATAACCGTCCGTCATGCTCGCAATGTAATCCACGACCGCCTGGTCCTTATCGTTCTGCCAGGCATAGGCGCGATCGTAGTAGGAAAGCTGCTGCTCGATGCGAGAAATGTGGTGTTTAAAGATATACGAGGACTCGTCACCTTCGTTTATATCCCGCAGGCAACGGTCGTAGAGCTTTTCGAACGCCTCGCGCAGCTCCACCTCGGAATCGCCTTCGATACCGCCCTTGCTATAGATCTTCTCGTAGTTCTCGCGCTTGGCTCGGCGGATTTCCTCAAACAGGTCCTCGCTCATCTCGATGCGCGGCTTACCATAGCTGTGCTCAACGATATCGATGGAAGCGTGCGTAAGGATCCAGCTGTTGTAGGCACCGCCCCGGCCATCATCAAAAGCGTCGGGTGACAGCAGGCCCGCCGCGATCGCATCCTGACGGTCACGACCGACGTAGGCAAGAATATCCGAGATGCGAACGACGCAGCCCTCGAGCGTCATGGGACGCAGATGCCCAATTGCGCTATAGCCCGTGGCAATGCAATCCTCAACCGTCTGGTCAAACTGGTCAAAGGAGCTCATGTCCGAGAGCTCAAACACACGCTGCTCGTACTCGCCGTTATGGCATAGCACGCCGTCGAGCGTCTGGAGCGACACGTTGCGGCCGTACAGTGCGTCGAGCACGCGGACCGACTGCACGTTATGGAAAAAGAAGCGGCCGGTACGCTCATGATAGATATCGTTGAGGAAGCGCTCGCCGGCATGCCCGAAAGGCGTATGTCCCAAGTCGTGGCCCAAGCCAATTGCCTCGATCAGATCGCAGTTGAGCCCCAGGGCGCGACCGATATCGCGCGCAATGCGCGAGACAAGCTGCACGTGCAAACCGCGGCGCGACAGATCATCATTGCTACGGAAGCTAAAGACCTGCGTTTTACCAGCATATCGGGCATACGCGGGCAGATGGAGAATCTTTTCGGCATCGCGCATAAATGCCGGACGCATGAGCGTGCCCTCGTCTGCGGCTCGATCAACACGACGGATGACCTGGTCATCGTCGCAACGGTACGGGTTGACATAGCCCAAAGCACGATCTGCGGCAATGTGCTCGACAAGTTCGGGCGATAACGACGAGGGAATACGGTCCATGCGCGCCTTAATGACGGCCGTTTCTTGATTAGTTGCCATGGCATGCTCCTTAAGAAGGATGCGCAATCGGTTACAGCGTGCAGCCCACGACCTCGATTATGGCAAAAATCGGCACCAAAAACGGTAGCAATGGAAGGGAACGCGATTTTGTGATGAGGCAGGAGAGGGCAAGGACCAGAAGCGCGGCGGCAAATGCCGCGATGCCGCCCAGGGGATCGAAGGTGCAAAGCGCGAAGAGTGCCTTGGCGTCTCCCATACCTATGCCCGAGGTTTGGCGAAAACGCCGCCAGAGGGACTCAGTCAGCACGAGCGCGAGATACACGATGACGGCAAGACCAGCGTGGTCAAGCGCCGCGTCCATGCCACGATCGAACCATACGCCCGCAAGCGCCGCCACGGCACAAGCCGCGGCAAGCGCATTCGGGAACCGCCGCTCATGCGCATCAATGATGGCGCCAGCGATAGCGCACAGCCAAAACGGGATATAGACCATCGAACGCCTCCTCGAGTTACATCGCAAAAACAAAAACCACCACACAGGCGTCTGTCCCCTTTGTGGCGGTTTTGGTGGTGGTTATTTGGCGCCTTGCATGACCTCGTCGAGGGTAACGTTGACGGCGTGCTGCGTCGGGACCCAGTCGACCTTCAGGAACAGAGCAGCCACCGTGATGGGGATATAGCTGAACATAAAGATCGGGAAGGTAAACAGGTTGGTCACCAAACGCCACTTTTGCGCGCAATGAATGTGCTTGTACTCAAAGATGGTCGTGAGCAGCGCCAGGATAAAGAAGGTCTGGTACATCATCGCGAAGGTCATAATGAGCGAGGCGGCACAAGCCTGCATCTCGACCTCGGTGGCCAAGAAGCCGTGCGAAAGCCCGCCCACGATGAGGAAGGTCGCGTTGGCGAGCATGGAGATCAGGGACAGCAGCATGCCCGGAGCGATCGTCATAAACATGTCGTAGGCGGCAAAGCGATGATAGCGGAAGGTCGATTTGACAAGATGCTTGCCGTAGGTAAAGAACACCTGGTAGAAGCCCTTGGTCCAACGCATGCGCTGTTTCCAGGACGCCTTAAACGTCACCGGCTGCTCATCAAAGAACTCCGCCGGCGCATAGCCAATGCGAATGCCGTGAATAGCGCAGAACGTGGTGAACTGGATATCCTCGGTCAGCGTATGGAACTGCCAACCGTGCATTCCCTCGATCACGCTCGCCGAGATAAGGTAACCCGAACCCGAGACGGCGCAAGACGTCTTGCAGATGTTACGCGCGTTGTTGAGAAAGCGCGCCTCGCGCAGATACCAGGTGGCATTAGCTGCAGAGATCCACGAGCTGCCGAAGTTCTTAGAGTTACGATAGCTCGTGACCACATGGAAGCCCTGGTCAAAGGCATCATTCATCTTGGAGACGTAATCGCGGGAGATAACGTTGTCGGCATCGAAGATGAAGTAGCCCTCAAACGTATCGGGATACTCGTTGAGAATGCGATCGAAACCAAAGTCCATGACCCAACTTTTGCCCTTGCGGGCCAGGTCATTGCGCTCGTAAACAATGGCACCGGCCTCGCGCGCGAGCTGCGCGGTGTTGTCGGTGCAGGCGTCGGCAACGACAAAGACCTCGATGAGCTCGGACGGATAGTCCTGGTCCTTAATGGAGCGTACGAGATTGGCAATAACGGCTTCCTCGTTATGCGCCGCAATAAAGAAGGCATAGCGGTGGAGTTTTTTGGCCTTGGGAGGCGCGACCTCGCCACGGAGAGCGCCGATGACAAAGAAAACCACCTGGTACAGGAAGCAGACCGTAAGCAACGTAACCACGATCTGATTGAAAATCACGATGGGCGTGTTGGTTTGTAAAAAGGCGAGCATACAGGCTCCCGGGAACGCGTAACGTAGACATCCGTATATCTTACCGCAGGCTTACCGAGTTCAAAAAACCACCTAAAACTGGCTAGGCTTCGAGCAAGCCGAGCTGAGGAACAATCTCGTCGCCGGCGACAGTGCGGCCAAGCGATCGCGGGGCTAAGTCATCAAGAACCGCGGCGAGATCCCAGGGCAGTTCATCACGGCACTCAATGCGTTCCCCCGTTACCGGATGATCGAACGCCACGCGCCAGGAATGCAGGAATTGCCTGGTCAGACCCTGGTCGGCGCGAGCATCGCATTTGCCGTAGAGCGGATCGCCCACGCAAGCGTGGTTGATATGACGCATGTGCACGCGAATCTGATGCGTGCGACCCGTAAACAAGTGGCATTCCACCAGCGTATAGCCGTCGTCAAAGCGCGTGGAATCAAAGCGCTCGAGCACCTTAAAGGTCGTGATGGCCTGACGCGCAAAGGGATCGTCGGACACCGCCATCTTGACGCGATCGCGCGTGGAGCGGGCGATACCAGTGTTAATGGTCCCCTCGTCCATGGCGATGTGACCATGAACAAGCGTGATATAGCGACGATCGAGCGTACGCGTGCGGATAAGGTTTTGAAGCGCACGCTGGGTGTCGTCGTCCTTGGCCGCGAGCATAAGACCAGAGGTATCGCGATCCAGGCGATGCACGATGCCGGGGCGGTCCTCGCCCTGCACGGTGCCCAGATGGTCGATACCGCAGTGATAGACCAGGGCGTTGGCAAGCGTGCCGCTCTCATGTCCATGGGCAGGATGGCACACCAAGCCACGCTGCTTGGAGAGCACGATGAGATAGTCGTCCTCATAGCGAATGTCGAGCGGGATGGCCTCGGGGATCACGTCGGTGGGATCGTGCGGCTCGGGCAGGTCGACCGAAATACGGTCGCCGGCACGCACGGCGTACTTTTTAGACAGGCAGGTCTCGCCGTTGATGGCGACGGAGCCGCCCTCAATCAGATGCGCACAGGCAGAGCGCGTGGGGCAGCCGTCGTTGGCGCCCAGATAGGCATCAAGCCGCTGGCCAGCAGAATCGTCGGCAACAAGAATATGGATGTCGGCCATTAGCGCTCATTCCTTTCGCGAATCTTGCGGGCACGCTCCCCACGTTGCTGGGCCTTGCGCTTAGCGCGGGCTTCGTCACGGGCGTTGAGCTCGGCGGTCGCATCGACCTCGCGAGCGGCGGGACTCAAGAACATGTAACCAACGAGGGCGAGCACGACACCCACGGTAATACCGATGTCCGCAACATTAAAGACGGGGAAATCAATGAAGGTAGTGGCAATAAAATCAGTCACAAAGCCCATAGCTAAGCGATCGATCGCGTTGCCGATAGCACCGCCCGCAACCATCGCCATGCCCACGACCTCCAGGCGAGCGAGTTGGGGCGCGCGAACCAGGTACACGGCGATGGCGACAATAACCGCAAGCGCCAGTACGGCAAACGCTATGCCATGGCCCTCGCCCATGCTAAAGGCAGCACCGATGTTGCGCACGAAAAGGAAGTCGATCACACCGGGGATAACAGTCACATGCAGAGCATCGCCCACGACACGAACCGCAAGCTTGGTCAACTGGTCAACAAGCAGCACAACGAGCGCCACCCCACCAGCAACACCCAACCGCCAACGCAAAGACGGCGTCATATCCCCAGTACGACCCAAAGAAATCCCCTACCCTCAAGATCATCGAATTACGTTTAATACAAAGAACTATCTTATATTGCCATACGCAGAACGCACGACATATCCACCAACGCAAGCGAAATAACCAGCTAAAAACGAAAGCGACATTCCGAATAACGGAATGTCGCTTAATAGCTTTCGACTAAAAACGCAAGTCGAAAGAAAGCCTCTAGCTCCAGCAATGGAAACGCCGCGTTATCGTCACCAACAGCGAAAACGTCCCTAAGCGAGCAAGGTGACGTGAAAGAGGAGGGAAGCGTACTTTGGTACGCGACCGACGATTGAACGTCAGATTGCCGCTTAGGGGCGTTTGCAGCGTCGGTAGGTTACGGCGTTCTACGAACGCCGTAACCTACAAAGCGTCAGCGCAGCGCTTGCAGATATGCGCGTGGCCGTTGTACTCGCCGACGGTGGTGCGGTAGTTCCAGCAACGGTCGCAGCACTCGCCCTCGGCCGCCTCGATGGCAACGGAGAGTTCCTCGCCCTGGGTCAGCTCAACATCGGAAACGATGTAGAACTCGGCCAGGTCGACGGCCTTATCACCGGTCAGCAGCGCGTACATCTCGGCGGGAACGACCGCCTTGACGCGGACCTGCTGGCTCTTGGTGAAGGTACCGGCGGAGCGGGCATCCTCAAGGGCCTTGGTCACGGCGCTACGGAGCTCGAGTGAAGCCTCGAGCACGCCCTCAAACTCATTGGCCTCGTCGAACGTGATGGGCGACTTGTACCAATCGAGCAGCGCGGCGTACTTCTGGTGATCGACGCAGCCGGCGGGCGCATAGGCCATGGCCTCGTCAACCGTGTAGGACAGGATCGGCTGAAGGTCGCGCATGAGCATCGAGAAGAGCTCGGCCAGCACGGTCTGGGCGCTGCGGCGCTCGAGCGAGCCGGGCTTCTCACAGTACAGACGGTCCTTCAGGGCGTCGAGATACACGTTGGAGAGCTCGGTAACCACGAAGTCGTAGAGCGCACGGTAAGCGCGCGGGAACTCGTAGCAAGAGTAAGCGTCGTCGACCTCGGCCTGGACCTGGGTCAGACGGGCAACCATGAGCTTGTCGAGCGGCAACAGGTCGGCAAAGGCGACGCCGTCGGTCTCGGGCTCAAACTGGCCCTCGAGCTCGGAGAGCAGGAAGCGCAGCGTGTTGCGGAAACGACGGTAGGCATCGGACGTACGAGCGAGGATCTCGTGGTCGATGGAAACGTCGGAGCTGGTATCGACAGATGCAACCCACAGACGGATGATGTCGGCACCCATCTCGTCACAGACCTTGTTGGGGTCGATGACGTTACCGAGCGACTTGGACATCTTGCGGCCCTGGCCGTCGAGCGTGAAGCCCTGCGAGACGACCGCCTTATACGGAGCGTGGCCATTGGCTCCCACCGAGGTGAGCAACGAGCTCTGGAACCAACCGCGGTGCTGGTCGGAGCCCTCGAGGTACACATCCGCCGGATACTCCAGCTCGGGACGGTACTCGCAGACGGCCTTCCAGGAGACGCCGGAATCCCACCACACGTCGAGGATGTCCTTATCGGCCTTGAGGTGATGGCCGCCGCACTTGGGGCAGACGCAGGCCTCGCCCAGGTAGCTCTCGGGAGCGTCGGTGAACCAGGCGTCGGAGCCCTTCTCGTGGAAGAGCTTGATGACGGCGTCGAGCGTGGCGTCGTTCATGACCTTCTCGCCGCAGTCGGCGCAGGTGTAGCTCGGGATGGGCACGCCCCAGTTGCGCTGGCGGCTGATGCACCAGTCGGGACGCTGCTCGACCATGGCACCGATGCGGTTGGCCGCGTGGGCCGGATACCACTTGACGTTCTCGCGAACCTCTTTGCCAGCCTGCTCACGCAAACCGGTCTTGTCCATCGAGACAAACCACTGGTCGGTAGCACGGAAGAGCACCGGATGCTTGCAGCGCCAGCAGTGCGGATAGCTGTGCGTGATCTTCTTCTCGAGGACTAGGGTACCGCGCTCGCGCAGGAACTCGATGATGTGCGGGTTGGCCTCATCGGTGTCCATACCGCTGAAGGGGCCACCGGTGCCAAACTCCTCGCCGGTGTAGAACTTGCCGTCGTCATCGACCGGCATGCAGATGTCGGTGATGCCCTCCTTGAGGCAGGCAAAGTAGTCGTCGACGCCGTGGCCGGGCGAGTTGTGGACAATACCGGTACCGTCATCGACACCGACGTAATCGGCCAGCAGCGCCACGCCCTCGACACCGTCGAAGATCGGCTGCTTGTAGTGGATGTGGTGGAAGGTCTCGGCGGGAACCACATAGGGCTTGCCGTCGACCATAACCGGAGTGTACTCCCAGCCAAACTCCTCGCAGCACTTAGGAGCCAGGTCCTCGAGCATGACCTCGGCGCGGCCGTCGTGCTCAACGGCGACGTAGGCGGCGCCGGGCTTGAGGGAAACTGCCTGGTCGGAGGGGATGGTCCACGGCGTGGTCGTCCAGATGATAAAGTCGACCGGGCCGTCGAAGTTCTCGAGACCGGCGGGCTTGGAGGTCATCTCAAAGCGCACGAAGATGGACGGGCTCGTCTCGTCGGAGTACTCGATCTCAGCCTCGGCCAGCGCGGTGTGGCAGTGCTTGCACCAGTGGACGGGCTTGTGGCCGCGATAGATCATGCCCTTGTCGAACATGGCCTTGAAGACCTCAATGTCGGCGGCGTCATGCTGGTGATAGAGCGTCAGATACGGGTTGTCCCAGTCGCCAAGCACGCCAAGGCGACGGAAGCCAGCCTTCTGGAGCTCGATGTTCTCGACAGCGAACTTGTTGCAAAGCTCGCGGATCTTAGCCGTGGAGGTCTGGTTGAACTTCTCGGTGCCGAGCTTCTCCTCGACCTTATGTTCGATCGGCTGACCGTGGCAGTCCCAACCGGGAACATAGGGAACCTCATAGCCCTGCATCATCCAGTAACGGTTGATCATGTCCTTGGAGATCTTGTTCATGGCGTGGCCGATGTGGATCGGGCCGTTGGCGTACGGAGGGCCGTCGTGCAGCACGAACTTCTTGTGACCCTCGTTCTTCTTTAGAACTTGCTCGTAGACCTTGTTGTCCTGCCAGTCCTTGAGTCGCTTTGGCTCGGACTTGGAAAGACCGGCACGCATGGGAAATCCGGTTTTGGGCAGATTCATCGTCTGCTTGTACTCGTTTGCCACGGTACCCCTTTCTTGTCATGGGCGCGCACGCCCTCTGGGCACCAAAAAAGCGCCCGTCCCTACAAGCTGGGACGAAGCGCCACAAAACGGACAGTCTGTCCGTAAAAGCTCTTCGCTTAACCACCCAGCTTAGATGCCCTCGCTCGCGTCGCCGCGCGCTCGCATCCGTTACTCGGCTGGTCTGTATCGACGACCATCTCGGCGATGTCTACTAAGACGAACCTGCGCGGCACGTCCGTTGGGACCGCAGCTCCGGGGTGATTTTCATCGGTCGCATGCACGGGTTCTCAGCGCTCCCCGCTCTCTGTAGCATGCGGACGGCCGACTACTCGTCCCCATCAACGCTTATGCGGAGTATGCTAGCACGTTCAGCGCCGGCGAAAAACCCTCAACACTGGTTTTATACGTTCGAAATTTCTCGCGGCTGTGGACCTTCTCTTGGAGCAAAATACCTGAAAGCACTTTATCGAACGAAAGAAGGTTGCTATGCGCACGATTGGAATGAGCGACTACACCGTTGGCGAGGATTGTTTTACCGAGTTGCCCGCCGCGCTGGCAGAGTACGGAACGACCAAGGTCGCCATCATCGGCGGCAAGCGAGCCCTGGCTGCGGCGCTGCCGGGCATCGAGGCTGCGCTGGCAGGCACCGACGTCGAGATTCTGGAGACGCGCGTCTACGGCACCAACAGCACGCGCGCCAATATCGCCAAGGTCGTGAACTCCCCCGCTTGCCATCAGGCAGACGTGCTTATCGCCTGTGGCGGCGGCAAGGCACTCGACACCGTGAAGACCGCAGCCATCGAGCTCAAGAAGATCGTCTTCACCGTCCCGACGATCTGTTCCAACTGCTCGGCCGCGACCGCCATTGCCGTCGTGTACAACGACGACGGCTCGCTCGAGGGATATTCGTACCCCAACCGACCTGCGCATATCTTCATCAACCCCAAGATTATCGCCGAAGCTCCGGCGGAGTACTTTTGGGCCGGCGTGGGCGACGCCCTGTCCAAGCAGCCCGAGGTCGAGTACGCCACGAGCGCCGGCAACCTGGAGCACACCGCCGGCCTTGGCCTGGCACTCGCCCACACCTGCTCCGAGCCTCTGTTTACTTATGGCGTCCAGGGTCTTGAGGACGCGCGCCGGAATCTGTCGAGCGAGGCCGTCAAGCAGATCGCGCTCGACATCGTGGTCAACACGGGCTATGTCTCGAACCTGACCAACCAAAACGATTACTACTACAACTCGAGCGTGGCGCACGCGTTCTACAATGCGACGTGCAGCATTCCGCGCGAGGGAACCTATCTGCACGGTGAGGTCGTGAGCCTGGGCGTGCTCGTGCTGTTTGCCTATACGGGCGATACCGAGAGCCTTGAACGCTACGCCGCCTTTAACAAGCAGATGGGCCTGCCCGTAACGCTTGAGCAGGTCGGACTTTCCGAGGCCGACATCCCTGCCCTGTGCGAATACGCACACGCCACCAACGAGTGGAAGCAAGGCAACCCGGAGCCCTTCACCGACGAAAAGTTCGCCGCCGCCATCAAGGCCGCCAACGCCTACGGCCACACGCTCTAGGCCTAGCCCAAAACCACCACAAGGGAGCAGTGCCCTTGTGGTGGTTTTTTATTGCTCCAGCATGCTGGGGTCGAACTCGCTAGCTGGTATAACGCGATAGCCGTGACGCAGCAACAGATCAACGAAGACGCCGTTGCCCGCGGTGAGCGTACCGCTAAAGGTACCGTCGTAGATGCGACCCGCGCCGCACGAGGGACTGCGGTCCTGCAATACGCACGCAGCAATCTCGGACGGTCCGCCTGCCTGCTCGCACATATCGAGCGCACGTTGGGCACCCAGGCGAAATTCGCGATCAACCGAGATGCCCTCGCAGGTACGGACCTCGCCGTTCACAATCTCGGACGGCTTGCGCGGCGTGGGCAGGCCGCCAAAGACCTCAGGGCACACCAAGAGGACCTCGGTCCCCGTGAGCTCGCATGCCTCGACCAGCTCGCGATGGTAGTTGTCGAGCCCGTTATACTTGCAGCTCTCGCCCATCAAGCAGGCACTTACCACGATCTTCATATACAACTCTTCCCACGCAAAACGCCCCATTTGAGATGGACACTCAAATGGGGCGATTGACACTGCGCAACTAGTATTACTGCTGCTTTGGCATCAGCGGATTCTCGCGCGTAAGGAGATTCATAAACTCCTCACCCGTAATCGTCTCCTTCTTGTACAGATAACGAGCCAGCTCGTGGAGCTTAAACTTGTTCTCCTTCAGGATCTGCAGAGCGCGGTCGTGCGCGTCCTCGATCAGCTTGGCGACAATCGCGTCCACGCGCTCGGCCGTACCGGGGGCGCAGGTGAGCGACGTGTCCTGATTGAGGTACGCATTCTGAACGGTACCGAGCGCCATCATGCCAAACTCATCGGACATACCAAAGCGCGTCACCATGTTACGGGCGAGCTTGGTGGCCTGCTCGATATCGTTGGCTGCGCCGGTCGTCATCTCACCAAAGATGAGCTCCTCGGCTGCACGGCCACCGCAATAGACGGCGAGCTTGTCCAGGACCTCCTGACGTGTGGTCAGGAAGCGCTCATCCTCCTCGACCTGCATGGTGTAGCCCAGAGCACCGCTCGTGCGCGGCACGATGGTGATCTTCGTGACCGGCGCAGAGCCCTTCTGGCGAGCGGCAACGATGGCATGACCGATCTCGTGGTAAGAAACGACCTGCTTCTCGTGGTCGGACAGCACCGTGGACTTGCGCTGCTGACCGGCGATGACGACCTCCACCGACTCCTCAAAATCGTCCTGCGTGGCGCGCTTGCGACCCTCGCGGACGGCACGCAGCGCGCCCTCGTTGATGATGTTGGCCAGGTCGGCGCCCGAGGCACCGGGCGTGGCGCGGGCAATCGCGGTCAGGTCGATCGGCGGCTGCGTCTTCACGCTCTTGGCATGCAACTCAAGAATGTTCTTACGGCCGGTCAGGTCGGGCAGCTCAACGGGGATACGGCGGTCAAAACGACCGGGACGCAGCAAGGCCGGGTCAAGGCTGTCGGGGCGGTTGGTAGCAGCGAGAACGACAATACCCTTGTGGTTATCGAAGCCGTCCATCTCGGTCAGCAGCTGGTTGAGCGTCTGCTCGCGCTCGTCATTGCCACTAAAGCCGCCGCCATCGCGCTTCTTGCCGATGGTATCGATCTCATCGATAAAGACGATGCACGGGGCTTTTTCCTTAGCCTGCTTAAACAGATCGCGCA
Source organism: Collinsella sp. (assembly GCA_018376905.1). Classification (GTDB taxonomy): domain Bacteria; phylum Actinomycetota; class Coriobacteriia; order Coriobacteriales; family Coriobacteriaceae; genus Collinsella. Next base: position 36,512 of record JAHAAK010000023.1, read on the forward strand.
CCTTGGCGGCGCCGCGGCCGACGAACATCTCGACGAACTCAGAGCCCGAAATGCTAAAGAACGGCACGCCCGCTTCGCCGGCCACGGCCTTGGCAAGCAGGGTTTTACCGGTACCCGGAGGGCCGACAAGGAGGGCACCTCGCGGCAGCTTGGCGCCGATCTCCTCGTAGCGCTGCGGCTTCTCCAGAAAGTCGACGACCTCCTTGAGGGACTCCTTGGCCTCTTCCTGGCCTGCAACATCCTTAAAGGTCACGCCCACGTCCTTGGAGGCGATCACACGCGCGCCGGACTTGCCCAGTCCACCGCCGCCAAAACCACCGCCGCCAAAGTTCATCGACGGACCGTCGTCACCCATAGCCTTCTTCATACGGCGGTTGAGCCACCAGCCAATCAGGAAGAAAATCGCCATGGGAAGAATGAGGGTGAGCAGGTAGTAGGTCATCAGTCCCGAATTCTTATCGGGAACGACCGACTCAAGCGAGGCGCCAGATTCAAGCACGCGATCGGTAAAACCCGCGTCATTCGGTACGCCGGTCGTCTTGTAGGCGATGTTCTCGTCCTCGCCCTTTTTGGTGTAATAAATCGTGTAATCGTCCGTGTTGTACTCGACCTTGTCGACACTCTTCTTATCGAGCGCTTTGACAAACGTCGAGTAATCGGTCTTCGTAATCTGCTGCGTGTGACCGATGTTGGGGAACAGAACGGTCGAGAGCACGAGGTAGACGACGAAGGCGATGAGCACGTAGAGGATCATATTCCGTCTACGTTTGTTGTCATCCATCTCCATCTGCTTGAACTCCATCTACTGGGGTTGATAATGTTTTCTAGAATACCCAACCCGGACGGCGATAAACCCACGCCGGGCACGAAAGGACAGAGATGGCATCACTGGAAGTCGGCAAGGTTCAAATCTATACGGGCGACGGCAAGGGCAAGACGACGGCTGCGCTGGGACTCGCGCTGCGCGCCACGGGCTATGGACTTAACGTGCTCATGCTTCAGTTTGCCAAGAAGCTACACTGCGCCGAACATGACGCAGCGCCGCGCCTGGGGCTGCGTATTGTGCAGGCCGATCGCGACACGCCCGAGGCTTGCGCCGCACAGATCATGGAGCTCGCACGCGAGCAGATTAGCCAGGTCGACGTGCTGATCTTGGATGAGCTGGGGGAAGCCATGCGACGGGGCTTTGTGACGCACGATGATGTCGAAGCGTTGATCGCGATGAAACCGACCGCCACGGAACTCGTACTCACCGGCCGCGGCTTGCTGCCCCTCGCCGACCTTGCCGACCTAGTAACCGAAATGCGCCCCGTCAAACACTATTTCGACGAAGGCCTCCTAGCCCGCCAAGGCATCGAATACTAGCCATTGCGGACGTCCCCAATGGCTAGGCAGTGGCGCGGCCGAGCCAGTTGCCGCTGTGATGGTAGACGGTGAACATCGTAGCCGTGATGAGCCAGGTTGCGGGGTAAACCAGCAGCAGGTGCTCAAGAGACGGATCGAACGGCATAATCGCAAACACCCAGATCACCCTGAGCACGACGGTACCAAAAATCGTGAGCAGCATGGGCTGCAAGCTCACGCCGGCGCCGCGAATGGATCCCGACGCGTTCTCGATAATCGAGAAAATCGCATAGAACGGCGCAATGAAATGGAGGATGGTCGTGGTGTACGCCGAAATCGAAGCATCGTCGACAAACAGACGAGACAGCGGACCCGAGAATACCAGCAGCACGGCAGACAGGCCACCAATGAGCATAAACGACAGCACGAGCGACGTATGGTAGCCCTTGCGCATGCGCTCGTAGTTGCGCGCGCCAAAGTTCTGCGCCGAGAACGTGGTGATCGACACGCCAAGCGCCTCGGTAACCATCCAGACAATGCCATCCAGGCGGCCCGAAAGACCCCAAGCCGTGGTGACATCGGCGCCAAACGAGTTGACCGACACCTGAATCAAAACGTTGGAAATCGAGTACGCAGCAGACTGAAAGCCAAGTGGCAGACCACACGAGATCATGCTCTTACAAATAGCAGGATCAATGCCGAGTTTGGACAGACACTATGACCCAATCCGAGGGCACTAAAAAGATAGGAGCCCCCGCTCGTGACCGCGGGTCGGGGCTGCGACAATGATGTTGAAGTGCCATAG
>JAHAAK010000024.1 GCA_018376905.1 Collinsella sp.
GGGGGCGGACCGGGACGGGTTAACGGCAGGCCCCGCCGACCGATTGCAAGCGGTCGGCGGGGCCATTGTGGCTCTTGACAGCGGATTGGGTCATATGAGTGAAAGCCGCCACGCACCCGGTGCGTGCATCATACGAATCACGATCATCGTGGCGTTGGAGCAAATGGTCAGCGCCACCGCGATGCCGCAGCCCAGAGCCTCCATATGAAGCACGGCAACGAAGATGACATCCAGCACCGCATTAACAAGGCAGCCGGAGGCGATGATCACAGCAGGCCCGCGCGTGTCGCCCACGGCGCGCAGCAATGCCGTTCCCATATTGAGCAGCAGCGCCGCAACCATGGCGGCAAAATAGCAACGGGCATAGGCCACGCCCTCGGCCAATAGTTCATGCGGCGTGTTCATAAGCACCAGCATGGGCTCAACGAACACTATGCCAAGAATCGAGAAAACGATACCGCCCACCAGCGCGAGCGTCATGGCCGTATGGACCGATCGGCTCAGGCGCTCGTCATCGTGCTGGCCAAAAAACTGGCCCGTAATGACCGCGCAGCCAGCACCCACACCGACGCAAAAACCAATGCAGAGCTCCGTAAGCACCATCGTGGCCTGAATGCCACCCAGCGCGAGCTTGCCGCCAAACTGACCAACGATATAGGTACCGATAAGCGTGTAGGCCTGCTGAAAAAACGAACTAAAGAAGATGGGAACGCACAGCGAAAGCAGCTGCTGCCAAATAACACCCTGCGTTACATCGATAGCCGTAGATTTCTTAGCCACACGCCCTCCCCACACGCATACGTCAAACAACAAAACAGCAATTTAAAACCAAAGCCAAAACCAGCTTAGCACCGACTGGCGGCGACCGAAACACCCCGAATCAGAGCCTGGTGTGAAATATCTGCCTAGTGATACAAACCCGGCTGGTAGTGATACTCATTGCTCACGTGCGGGCACAGCTGCCAAAAGGCGACGGCGCTCGCCGCGGCCACGTTGAGCGAATCGACCCCGTGCGCCATCGGAATGCGCACGGCGCGATCACAGCCCTCAATGGTCTTGGCTCCAAGGCCGGCACCCTCGGTACCCATAAAGATCGCCAGGCGGTCAATCTCCTGCAGCACTGGATCGTCCAGCGACACCGAATCATCCGTCAACGCCATGGCGGCACACGAAAAGCCGGCATCGTGCAGCGCCGCCAGCCCATCATGCGGCCATACGCGCGCCTCACTGCCAATACGCGTCCACGGAACCTGAAACACGGTGCCCATGCTCACGCGGGCCGAGCGACGGTACAACGGGTCGCAGCACGTCGGGCTGACCAAAATACCGTCAACGTTCAATGCGGCAGCCGAGCGAAAAATCGCGCCAACATTGGTGTGATCGACAATACCCTCAAGCACGCACACACGCACCGGACGATCCCCCGCCGCCTCGACGACGCCGCCCAAGAACTCATCAACCGGAATCTGACGCGGGCGACGGAACGCCGCGAGCGCACCACGCGTCACGTTAAAGCCCGTCAAATGCTCCATGAGCTCCATGGAGGCCACGAACACAGGAACAGGACCCGCGCCCTCGCGCACAACCAGGCGCTCGAACAGCGGCATCATCTGATCGAGCCAGCGTTCACCCAAAAGAAAGCTCACCGGCTCGTATCCGGCGCGCACGGCACGCTCGATGACCTTGGCGCTCTCCGCAATAAAGATGCCCTTTTGCGGCTCCAGCACGCAGCGCAGCTCGCGCTCGGTCAGTCGCACATAGGCATCGAGCCGCTCGTCCTCGAGCGAATCAATTCGCAGAACCTCAACGGCATCAGTCATAGCAGCCAGCCCGCACCCTTCTTTACAGCACATCTATACCAAACGAGGCGACGCTAAGCGCCGCCCCATGCATTCAATCAACCCGATAATACCGTTCACGCCAGACGATTTACGCCTCGATGCGACGATACGTCACGAACTCATAATCGACGCCCTCGTCACCCTCACCGGCGGCAATCGTCGCGACCCCGCTACGCTGTGCAATCTCCCACGCACGATCGGCTTCCAAATCGGGAAAGTACGTATCCACGACATGGACGCAGTGGTTATGCGTGACCTCGGCCTCGACGCAATACGGCAAGAACTGTCGATACACCTCGCCGCCGCCAATCACCCAGGCAACGGGCTCATCGGCTACGGCGGCCAAGGCCTCGTCAACACTATGCACCACGTCGACGCCCTCGGCGGCAAAGCTCTCGTCGCGGGTGAGCACGATATTGCGACGGTTCTTAAGCGGACGCCCGCCGGGAAAACTCAGCAGCGTCTTGCGTCCCATAATGACCGGACAGCCTTTGGTGCACGTCACAAAATGGCGCATGTCGGCACAGTTGGATACCACCATGTCGCCCTCGCACCCAATACCCCAGTCGTCGCACACGGCGACAATGGCAGAAAGCTTACACGTCATGCGCGTCACCTACACCGCGATGGGAATGTTCTTGACCTGCGGGCCGTGCTCGTAGCCCTCCACGATCAGGTCGTCGGTCGTAAACGCATAGAAATCGTGCACGTCGGGGTTCAGCGTTACCTTAGGCGCCGCAAACTGCGGACGCTCGATAAGCTCGCGTACGATATCGACATGACGGTCGTAGATATGGGCGTCGGCGATCACGTGCAGCAGCTCGCCAGGAATCATATCGACCGACTGCGCAACCATCATGAGCAGAATGGCGTACTGGCACACGTTCCAGTTGTTTGCGGCCAAAATATCCTGGCTGCGCTGGTTGAGAATCATGTTGAGCGTGGGCTTATCGTCCTGCGGACGCTGCGTCACGTTATACGTCACGCTGTACGCGCACGGATACAGGTGCATCTCGGACAAGTCGCTGAACACATAGGTGTTCGTCATAATGCGGCGGCTGTACGGCGTGTGCTTGAGGTCGTACAGCACGCGGTCCATCTGGTCAAAATCACCTTCGGCATAATGGCTCTTCTGCCCAATCTGATAACCGTAGGCCTTACCGATAGAGCCGGTCTCGTCGGCCCACTCGTCCCAAATATGGCTGTTGAGGTCATGGACGTTATTAGACTTCTTTTGATAGATCCACAGGATCTCGTCCATCGCAGACTTAAGAGCCGTGCGACGCAGCGTAAGCGCAGGGAACTCCTCGCGCAGGTCGTAGCGCGCCGTGACGCCAAAGTTTTTAATGGTATAGGCAGGGGTGCCGTCCTCCCACACCGGGCGGACCTTTTGGCCCTCGGTGGTGGTGCCATGGTCCAAGATATCGCGGCACATGGCTACAAACTGTTGATCAGCTTTGCTCATTGACCCTCCTGTCAGTCGCCTACAAACGAGATTCATTGTAGCCCAGGCGCACGCGGCCCCACAGCCCAAACATAAGCCCTCATTTTCTGACATATGCCAGAAATTCATTGCGCAAATCTGCACGTTCGCTATTCTATTGTTGACATATGTCAGATAAGGAGCGCGCATGGCAGGAAGACGCGAAAAACTGCGCCACGTCGGGATCATCCCCGAATATCGCGGTTTTACCCCCGATGGCCTGGCGAGCGGCGATGCCATCGACATGACGGTCGACGAACTCGAGGTGCTGCGCCTGTGCGACCTGGAAGGCCTTAACCAAGAGGCAGTCGCACAGCAGATGGGCATCGCGCGCGCCACGGTGGCGGCCATTTGCAGCCGAGCGCATCGCAAGGTGGCAAACGCGCTGGTAAATGGTCGGGCGCTCATCATCGAAGGCGGCAATATCGCGTACTCCCCCATCAACACGACAACGGCCGCATGGCCAGCAAAGGAGGTCGACACCATGAGGGTGGCAACCACGTACGACAACGGCAACATCTTTATGCACTTTGGCCGCAGCGAGCAGTTCAAGATCTACGACATTCAGGATGGCAAGGTACTCAACGAGCAGGTCGTGGGCACCGGCGGCACCGGCCACGGCGCCTTGGCGGGCCTGCTTGCCAACGGTGGCGTTGACACGCTCATCTGCGGCGGTATCGGCGGCGGCGCCATCAACGCGCTCACCCAGGCTGGCATCACGGTCTATGCGGGCGCCCAGGGCAGCTGCGATGCCTGCGTCGAGGCCCTCATTGCCGGCACGCTCGCTCAGACCGGCGAGGCCACCTGCGACTGCCATGGTCATGACCACGAGCACACCCGCGAGCATGGCGAGTCCTGCGGCTGCCACGGCCATCACGAGCACGAGGGCCACGAGGGCTGCAGCTGCCACTAACGACAAGCACCTCGTCGAGAATACGCTTCCGCGCGTGCGACAATCCACGAACAAACGGCGAAGGCCGCCTGGAGTACCATCCAGGCGGCCTTCGCCATACACGACTCAACCAGTCGTTATTTCCTATTGCGCATCTGCGCTTCCATCTGGCGCAGCAGGTCCATATCGGACTTAGGGCCGCCCGTTCCCAAGCCGCCCATGCCGCCAAGACCCATGGCGTCCAGGCCGGGAATATTGGGCATGCGCATCTTCTTGCCCTTCTTACCCTTTTTGCCCTTCTTGCCGCCGGCCTGCGCCTGATTGGCCATCGTGCGCATGCGGCCCATCATCTTATTCATCTCGCCCCACTGCTTCATAAGGCTGTTGACCTCGGTGGGGGTCACGCCGGCGCCCTTGGCAATGCGTGCGCGACGCTGACCGTTGATGATGGAGGGACGCAGGCGCTCCTCCTTGGTCATCGACATGATGATGGCCTCGTTCTTATCGAAGATGCCCTCGTCCAGGTTGCCACCCATCTGGTTGAGCGCGCGCTGGCCGCCGGGGAGCATACCCAGGATACCCTTCATGCCGCCCATCTTCTTGACGGCCTTCATCTGGTCGAGCATGTCGTTCATGGTAAAGCCCTCGCGCAACATGCGCTCGGCAGCTTCGAGCTGCTCGGCGTCGGCCGCTTCCTGGGCTTTCTCGATGATGCCGACGACGTCGCCCATGCCCAAAATGCGCTTGGCCATACGGTCGGGATAGAACGGCTCGAGCGAATCGGGCTTCTCGCCCATGCTCACGAACTTGATGGGCTTACCGGTCACCTGACGCACGGAAAGCGCGCCGCCGCCACGGGCGTCACCGTCGAGCTTGGAGATGATCACGCCGTCAAAGTCGGTGCGCTCGGCAAAGGTCGAAACGACGTTGACGATGTCCTGGCCGGTCATGGCGTCGACGACCATCAGCACCTGGTCGGGCTTGACGGCCTTCTTGATGTCGACGGCCTCCTGCATCATCTGCTCATCGATCTGCAGACGACCGGCGGTATCGACGATGACCACGTCGCGTAGGTGGTCGACGGCCTCCTGGATGGCACCCTTGGCGATGTCGACCGGATGCGCGCCGTCGCCGCGGAAGACCGGCACGCCGATCTCGCCACCGAGCGTCGCCAACTGGTCGGCTGCGGCGGGGCGGTAGACGTCGCACGCGGCGAGCAGCGGTGAGCGGCCCTGCTTCTTAAGCAGGTAGGCCAGCTTTACGGCCGCCGTGGTCTTACCGGAGCCCTGCAGGCCCACGAGCATAATGACGTTGGGGATACGATTGCTAAAGACGAGCTTGCTCTCGGTTGAGCCGAGCATCTCGGTGAGCTCGTCGAGCACGATCTTGACGACGTTTTGCGCCGGCGACAGCGACTCCATGACCTCGGCGGTCATGCAGCGCTCCTTGGTCTTGGCGACGAACTCCTTGACGACCTTAAAGTTAACGTCGGCCTCGAGTAACGCCATGCGAATGTCGCGCATGGCCGAAGTAATATCGGCCTCGGTCAGCTTACCCTTGCCGCGCAGGCGGTCAAATGTGTCGTTGAGGCGATCGCTCAGGGAATCAAACACTGGTTACTCCTTAGTTGGACTCGCCCACCAGGGCGCGGCAGAAATCTTTGGCGTTAAACTCCTGCAGGTCATCGACCTGCTCGCCCACGCCGATGCGAAGGATCGGGAGCTTGAGCTTCTCGGCCACGGCCATGGCGATACCACCCTTAGCCGTTCCGTCGAGCTTAGTCATGATAATACCGTCCAGGCCCAGCGCCTCGTTAAACTCGAGCGCCTGGTTCAGACCGTTCTGACCAGTGGCGGCATCGATCACAAGCACGACCGAGACCGGCATGGGACCGGCGGCCATATTGGCGGCGCGCTTACGGGTCACATTGACCACCTTGGCGAGCTCGCGCATGAGCTCGGGACTCGTGTGCAGACGGCCGGCGGTATCGATGAGCACCAGGTCGCTGCCGCGTTTATCGGCCTCGTCGAGCACGTCATAGCACACGCTCGCCGGATCGGAGCCGCGGTCACGCTTGATAACCGGTACGCCGGCACGCTGGCCCCACACATCGAGCTGCTCGATGGCGGCGGCGCGGAAGGTGTCGGCCGAACCGATCACCACGTTCTTGCCGCGGGCGGCCATGGCACTCGCAATCTTGCCGACCGTGGTGGTCTTGCCGGCGCCGTTGATGCCGACAAACAGCACGCAGCTCGGCGTATCGGAAAACGGGTCGCGCTCAACAGGCACAAAATGGCCCTCGAGCTGCTCGGCCAGGGCGCGGCGAAGCTGCGGGGCGGTTTTGAGGTTCTTCTTGGCAGCGGCGTCGCGCAGCTCATCGGAGACCTGAATGGCGACCTCGGCACCCATGTCACCCATGACGAGGGTGTCCTCTAGGTCCTCCCAAAAATCCTCGTCGACCTCACCGCCAAAGTAAAAGACCTCGTTGAGGGCCTCGCGGCTGCGCTCAAGTCCGCGCGAGAGTGCGTCAAAGAATCCCATTATGCATTCACGACCTTTCCGGTTTCGCGATCGAGTTTTTGCGAGACGACGCGACTGACGCCGTCGGCTTGCATCGAGACGCCATAGAGGACGTCAGCGTCCTCCATAGTACGGCGCTGATGCGAAATGACCAAGAGCTGCGTATCGGAACGCAACACATCGAGCGCGCCGATGAGCTTGGACAGGTTGGCGTCATCGAGTGCCGCCTCGACCTCGTCCAGCACATAGAACGGCACCGTGCGCGTGCGGTACACGGCAAAGAGCAGGGCGAGCGCCGTCAGGCTCTTCTCGCCGCCTGACATGAGCATCATCTTGGTGATGCGCTTGCCGCGCGGCTGTGCCACGACCTCGATACCCGTCTCGGCAGGATGCTCGGGATCGGTCATCTCCAGATGAGCCTGACCGCCCGGGAAGAGCATAGCGAAGATCTCGCGGAAGTTCGCGTCGACCTTCTCAAAGGTCACCAGGAAGGCCTTCCGCATCTTGCGATCAATGGCCACCGTGATCTTGGTGAGCGCCTTGCGCGCGCTCTCCAGATCGGCCAGCTGCTCCTCGATGTAATCGGCGCGGCGCTTGAGCTGCTCGTACTCCTCCATGGCAACCTGGTTCACAGGACCCAAGTTGTTGATCTGGCGCACGAGCTGGTTGAGCTCGCGCTCGGCAGCGTCACGATCGGTGGGTGCGGGAAGCATGAGCGCCTCCTCGAGCACCGTGGTTCCATCGGCAGTGATGGCCTTGATCGCAGCCTCGACCTGCACCTCGAGCTTGCCACGCGCGACCTTAAACTCGTTTTGCGTCGCGGTGGCGGTATCGACCTTCTCCTTAGCGCGGGCGACTTCGGCCTTGGCGTCCTCGATGGTCTTCTTGAGCGAAGCCGAGTCCGCCTCCTCGAGCGAAGCCTGATCACGCAGGCGTGCCGCCCAGTCCGAGGCACGCTCCAGCAGAGCCGAATAGCGCTCATGCATGGGATCGACACGCAGGCGCAGCAACTCAAGCGAGCGCGAGGCCTGTCGCGTTCCACGGATGCGACGATCGATGCCCTCCAGGCGATGCTCCAGATCGGGCACGCGACCCTTCAGCGAACGCAGGCGCTCGCTCGTCTGGGCCAGGCGAACCTTGGCGTCGGCGAGTTTGCCGGCGGCCTCGGAGTCATCGCGACGCACGCGATCGAGCTCGTCGTTGGCCTCGGCAATTTGCAGGCCCAGGTCACTCACCTGCGCGCGGGCCTCATCGCGCGAGCGGGTGAGCTCGTCCACGCGCGGACGTGCGGCGCGAACGGCCTCGGCAGCCTGCTCACGGCGCTTGGAAATGCGAACGCGCTCGACCTCGGCGTTGTTGGCACTCTGCTCAAGGCGGCCGATCTCGGACAGGAGCGAGCGGCGCTCGCCCTCAAGGCGGGCAATCTCGCCGGCGGCATCGCCCTCGGCGGCACGTGCCTCCTCGACGGCCGCATTGGCCTCGATGACCTGATCCGAAACATGCTCGAACGTAGCGGCCAAATCGGGCTCCAGGCCCTCGAGCTCGCGAATGCGACGCTTACGCTCCAAGGCGCCCGAAGCCTCACCGGCATCGAGCCCCACGCGAACCAGGCCGCCGCAGGCAACGCGTGCGCCATCGGGGGTCACATAGGTCACGCCGTCCACGACCGGCGCCGCCAGCGCAGCCGCCAAGTCGTCTACCACGTAATAGCCGCCGAGCAATGCCTCGACGACCGAACCATAGCCCGCACGCACGGACAGGCGATTGACCAGACGGGTCCCGGCAGCGCCTTCAGCGGCGGCAGAGCCGCTCACGCCACGCGCCACCAGCAACGCCTCGCCCGAGGCCTTCTTCTGGTCCAGGGCGGCTCGGCCGGCGCGCTCCAACGCATCAGCATCATCAAACAGCAGCGCATCGATATCGCCGGCGAGCAGCTGCTCAACCAGGCCCTCGAGCTCGCGCGGAGCCTCGAGCACATCACCCAGACGACCAGCAACTTCGTCGCCCAGCGCGCCCACCAGACGGCTCACCAACGGCGAGCTGTCGGCCATACGGGCATCGAGCTTCTTTTGGCTGGCAAGCTCCGAGCGCACCTCGGACAGCTTGTTGCGCGCCTCGCTCTCGCGGGCACGCAGATCTTTGAGGGAAGCGTGGGCAGCCTCGGTGGCCTCACGCGCATCGGTCTGAGCCTGACGCGCCTCCTCAAGGGCGCTCTCAAGCTCCTCAGCGCGATCGCGACGGCTCTCGAGCGAAGCCGTGACCTCCTCGAGCTGCTCGTCGATCTGCTCAAGGCGCGAGGCATACATGTTGTCCTCGACCTCGGCGTTGGAAAGCGAATCCTTCACCTTGGCGAGCTCGAGCGCGGCATTATCGGCCACACGCTGCACATCACGCTGCTCGCGCGTAAGCTGCGAGATCTGATTGTCGAGTGCCACACGGCGCTCATGCAGCTCGGCGGCGGCAGGACCGGCGGCGTCAACATCCTCCTGGGCCTGCATATGTGCGCCGGTCACTTCCTCAAGCTGGGCGCGCGCATCCTCAAGCTCCTCGACCACGCGACGACGCTGATGCTCGGAGCTCGAGATCTGGCCACGCATGTCGGACAGGCGCGACACCATGTTGTGGCCCTTTTCCTCGAGCAGACGCATGTCGGAGTTAATGCGACCGACCACATCTTGCATATGGCGACGCTGCTCGCCCAGGTCGCCCACAAACAGGCCCTTTTCCTCGAGCATGACCTGAAGCTTTTCGAGCTCGCGCTCCTTTTCGCCCAAACGGTACTGCGCGAGCTCCAGCTCGGCTGAACCTTCCTTTGAGCGGCTCTCCAGATCGTTCCACTGTGACTGCAGCGACCGCAGCTCATCGACCGCCAGCATCTGCGTGAGCTCGTTCGCGCGCGAGGACAGCTCTTTGTACTTGCGCGCGCGATCGACCTGACGCTCCAGCGGCCGCAGCTGGCGGGCAATCTCCTTATTGATGTCGCGGGCACGGATCAGGTGCTCGTCCATCGACTTGATCTTTTTGAGCGCACGCTCCTTGCGGCGCTTATGCTTGGAGATGCCGGCGGCCTCCTCGATGAGGGCACGGCGCTCTTCGGGGCGGCTCTGCAAAATGGCATCGAGCTTGCCCTGACTGATGATGGAATGTGTATCCTTACCCAGACCCGAGTCGTGCAGGATGTCCTGAATGTCCATCAGGCGGCACGGGCTCGAGTTGATGAGGTACTCGCTCTCGCCCGAGCGATACATGCGGCGGGTGATGGCGACCTCGTCAAAGTCGACCGGCAGCATATGGTCCGAGTTGTCGAGCACCAGCGTGACCTCGGCGACACCCACCGGCTTGCGCGCCGACGAGCCCGAGAAGATGACGTCCTCCATGGCCTGGCCGCGCAGCTGCTTGGCGCTCTGCTCGCCCAGGACCCACAGAATCGAGTCGGAAATGTTCGATTTTCCCGAGCCATTGGGACCGACGATGACCGTCAGGCCCGGTTCAAACGACATGTGGGCGCGGTCGGCGAACGACTTGAACCCTTTGAGCGTGAGGGACTTGAGATACACGGTTCCTCGCTTAAACAGGCTTCTTGTTGAGAATCACGCCGTTGGTGGTGTAGCCCATGCGGTCGAGCGCCTCGAGTGCGGCGGCTGCCTCGGCTTCCTTCTTAGAGGAACCGGTGCCGCGACCCTGGCGAATGCCATCGATCAACACCACGGCGGTAAAGGTGGGCGCATGTGCCGGCCCCTCGGAGCCAACCAGCTTGTACGCCGGGGGCTCGTGACCGTCGGCTTGCACGCACTCCTGCAAAAACGACTTGGGGTTCGCAGGATGCTCGGCACGCTCAGAAGCCAAATGCGGCTTAAGCGTACGGTGAATGAACTCCGCCGCAACGTCCCAGCCGGCGTCCAGATACAGCGCGCCCACAAGCGACTCGTAGACGTTCTCGAGCGCCGAATGCAGGCCGCGCGCACCGGTACCGGTCTCAGAGGCACCAAAGATGATGATGTCGTCGATGCCCAGCTCATGAGAAACCTCGGACAGCGTAGCGCCCGAGACAAGCGACACCTTCAGGCGCGTGAGCTTGCCCTCGTCAAACTCCGGATAGGACTCAAACAGGGAGCGTGCGACCACAGCGCCCAAAATGGAATCGCCCAAGAACTCAAGGCGCTCATAGCTGGCAGAAACCGGCTGGCCCTCGACTGCCGAGGGATGCGTAAGGGCCGCGCGCAGCAGCACCTTATTATTGAACTCGTGGCCCAGAATTTCCTGGGCGCGCGTAAGTCGTTCAGACAAAGCCAAGACCTAGGCCTCCCTGGCGTTTTCGATCGCGTCGACGGCGTCGGCGACAGAGTTGAGCGAGAGCAGAGTCTCGTCATCGATCTCGAGGTTGAACTCGTCCTCGATAGCCGTAACCAGCTGCAGGCGCTCGAGCGAGTTGGCATCGAGGTCGTCAAAGGTGGTCTCATCGCTAATTTCGGCAACATCGACGCCCAGAACGTCAGCAGCGACCTCGGCGATCTTGTCGAAGATTTCGGAGCGGTCCATAGCGCTTCCTCTCATAGTGCATGAATACCAAAAGAATGGTACCGCCCGGGCGGTACCAAGACACGGTTCTGATTCTACCCCACGACGCACGCCCCGAGACGCATAACGCCGCTGTTATAAAACGATGCCGTCCATGGAGTTGGCGACATTCTCGACCAGCCCGGCGCGCACGGCTTCGGCCGCCGCGAGCGTACCGTTTTTAACAGCCTCGACCGAGGTGGCGCCATGGCCGATCAGGACCACGCCGCGCAGGCCCAAAAGAATCGCGCCGCCCTTGGCGTCGCCCGAAAGCTTGGCCTTTATCTCGCGCATCTGCTTTTTAATGAGCAGCGCGGCGATCTTGGTGCCAAGCGAAGACATAAAGGCACCCTTGAGTTCCTGCAGCAAAAACTTGGCAGCGCCCTCGGTGGCCTTGAGCGCAATATTGCCCGACATGCCATCGGCAACGACGACATCGAAGTTACCGGAGGTGATGTCCGTTCCCTCGCAGTTACCAACAAAGCCGGGAACGGCGGCTTTCATGGCCGGGAAGCAGGCCTTGGTAAAGTTGGAGCCCTTCTCGTCCTCGGTGCCGTTGGCAAGCAGGCCCACGCGAGGATGCTCGATGCCCAGGACGACGCGGGCGTAGGCGCTACCCATCTGGGCAAAACGCACCATGTCATCGACCTCGACATCGGGGTTGGCGCCCATATCGCACAGCACCGTCAGACCGCCGGCGCGATTGGGCAGCGCATTGGTCAGACAGGGGCGCACCGGCTGCTTCTTGCCTTCGGCCTGATACCTAAACGGCGTCACGTAGGCGGTGGCAGCGGCGGTCATGGCGCCGGTGGAGCCGGCAGAGAAAAACGCGTCCGCGTTGCCCTTCTTAATGGCGCGGCAAGAAAGCACAATCGAGGACTTTCGCTTAGTCATCACGGCGCGAATGGGATCGTCATCCATGGCGATAACGTCGGGTGCCTCCAAGGCCTCGACGCGCGCATGGGAAGCGGCAAAGGGATTGACGATTTCGGCGGGGCCAGCTGCCAAGACCTCGATATCGGGATCGGCAGCAAGTGCAGCCTCGATACCATCGAGAACAACCTGAGGTTTCTCGTCTCCGCCCACAACGTCTACACAAACGCGAACGTTACTCATATACATGCTCCTTATACAAAAATGGCCGACTCATTGAGCCGGCCATTGTGGTTCCATTTGGAACGGCATCGCATCCAGAGTATACCGTTACTCGGTAACGATAACCTCGCGGTCCTTGTAGAAACCGCAGCTGGGGCACACGTGGTGCGGAAGCTTGACAGCGCCGCAACGGGGGCACGTGGACTGAGCCGCAGCCGAGATCTTCATGTTGGCGGAACGACGGGTGTGAGTGCGGATACGACCCTGCTTTTGTTTAGGTACGGGCATAGTGACCTTCCTTATGAACTATCCAGTGTGGCGATTACGCGCAAGTAGCGATACTACCACAGTTTTACTCATCGAGCTTGAGATTCTTCAATGCTGCAAATGGATTTTCCGTGGCAGCGGCCCATTCTGCCTCTGCCTGGGCGGCGCAATCGCATTGCTCGACGTTGAGATTGCAGCCGCAAGTGGGGCACAGACCGCGGCAATCGGGCTTGCAGAGCACCACAAACGGCGTGTCCATAACGACCGCGTCATTGATGGGCTCACCCAGATCGACGATGCGGTCCTCACCCAGAAGCTCATAGCCGTCCTCGTAGGCCTCGGGATCCTCGGGCTCCTCAAAGAGATAAAACTCCTCGATCTCGCCGGCGATATCAAACGAGGCGGGCTCCAGGCAACGGTCGCACTCGCCGGTGGCGTGCGCGCGAACCATGCCCGTGAGCAAGACACCGGTACCGGCATTGGTAAAGACAACGTCGTAGTCGATGCCGTCCTGTAGCTGGCACTCCTTCTCGCCCACCGTGTAGGTGGCGACATCGACCTTACCGGTCAGCGGATACGAATCTCCAGGAAACTCGAGCTGCTCGGAAAGATCGACGGTAACGCTCGGGAACTCAGCCATTACCACTGACCATTCTGTTGGGCGGCACCCTCGTTGAGCTGCTGACGGCAACGGGTAACGGTGCCAGTCAGGCTCTTGAGGTTCTCCTCCAGGTGCGTAAAGACCTGCTCCGCGTAGTCCTCGGCAGCATAACGCGTCTCGCGCTCGTACTGCTGGGCACGATCGCGGATGTCGTCGGCCTGCTGCTGCGCAAGGCGGACGATCTCCTGCTCACCGGCAATGGTGAGCGCCTGCTGCTGAGCATCGGCGATGATGGAATCGGCCTGAGCGGCGGCGGAAGCCATAAGCTCCTCGCGCTCCTTAAGGATACGGCGGGACTTCTGCCACTCCTCGGGATAGCTCATGCGGATCTCGTCGAGGATATTGAAGAACACGTCGGCGTCGATGACCTTGAACTGAGCGTTCTTGCCGAAAGGCGGCTTGGCTTCCTCGATCAGCCCTTCGAGCTCATCGACCAAGCTGACGATCCTATCGCCAGGAAAATTCTCGCCCGGCATCCGGTCTCCTTTCATAGGTAACATATCATCGTGCTAGTTTACCACATGCCACCAGGCAATAAAAAACGTCACGAAAAGCGATGTCTGAGCGCTTCGACCACGTTGGGCGGCACAAACGTCGATACATCGCTGCCGAGCGAGGCGATCTGGCGAACGACCGAGCTCGAGATGTAACCGTACTGCGGAGCACTCATGACAAAGATGGACTCCAGCTCGCTATCCAAGCGATAATTGAGGTCGGCCTGCTGCAGCTCATACTCAAAGTCGGTCATGGCGCGCAGGCCCTTGACCACGGCCCCCGCCCCCTGCTCACGAGCGAAGTCGACCAAGAGGCCGGTAAAGGGCAGGACTTCGACGCCGTCGATATTACCGAGCGCCTCGCGGGCCAGCGCCACGCGCTCATCGAGCATAAACGTGGTGCCCACACCGTTTTTACCCTGCGACTCTGCAACAGCGACGATCACACTGGGAAAGATGCGGCGGGCGCGGCGGATCACATCGATATGGCCAAACGTGATGGGATCGAAGGTGCCCGGGACGATCACGCGGTTGATGGTGTCATTCATGGGCGTCCTCCTGAAACGTCGTGGCATCGTTGTTATCGGCATCGGTGACGGCACTATCGTCCTCACCGTCGTCATCGCCGACCCAACAAAGCAGGTCGACCGAGGTAATGCCGTAGCGCTTCTCACGTACAGTCTCAAAGCCTGCCGGATGCGCGCCCGCATCGGCGGAGGCATGCTCAAACAGGGCATAAGCGCCAGGCGCAAGCAGACCCTGCTGAGCCAGGTTCTGCAGCATTTCCTCGACCGGCTCGGCACCAAAAGCATAGGGCGGGTCGAGCAGGACCAAATCAAAGGGGCCGCCCGGTACACGACCGCGCGAGGCACTTGCCAGCATGTCGCCCGTGACCACACGCCAACGCGCACGGTCACGGCAGAGCGACTCGATATTCTTGGTAATGAGCCGCGCGGCGTTGCGGTCGATCTCAAACGTCGTGAGCGAGCGGGCCCCACGAGAGAGCATCTCTAACCCTAAGGCACCGGAACCGCCAAAGGCGTCCAGCACACGAACCTCGTCCAAATCGAAATCGAATGCCGACATGACCATAGATGCGCACGCCTCGCGCACGCGATCAGTCGTGGGGCGGGTGACATCGCGACCACGGGGCTCCTCGATCTTACGACCGCGCCATTCGCCGCCGATGATTCTCATCCTCCGCTGACCTCCTTAAAGATATGTCGATAACGCATGGCGACCGCCTCGCGCAAGGGACGCGTCGCCACAGAGTCAAGGTTGCAAGCATACCGCAAGAGCTCGACCGCGTCCAAATGGGCCCATTCGATAAGGTCCTCATCGGCATCCAGGTCCACAAAGCGCAAGGTCACGCCACCGTGCTGACGGTACCCCAGGATTTCGCCCTCGTGACGCAGACGCAGGTCCATCTGGGCAAGCGTAAAACCATCCGAGGTCTTTTCGAGCGACTGGAGACGGTCTTGTGCCGCCGAGGCGCCGCCATTGCCCTTGGAGTGCGTCATGACCAGGCACGTGCCCGACACGCTGCCGCGGCCCACGCGACCGCGTAGCTGATGCAGCGCCGCCAAGCCAAACCGCTCACCGTTCTCGATGACCATGACGGTGGCGTTGGGCACGTCGACGCCCACCTCGACCACCGTAGTCGAGACGAGCACGTCAATCTCGCCACGCTTGAAGGCGTCGATCACGCGATCCTTCTCCCCCGCTGGCATACGGCCGTGAAGGCGCTCGATGACAAGACCCGGCAACGCCAGACGCAGGCGATCGAGCTCGGTCGCCGTATCGTGCAGCGGCACAGGCACGGTCACGCGGCCCTCGTCGTCGCGGGCGATACCGGGCACGTCTTCAAGCTCATCGGCCGAGTCACTCGGCTCCACGAGCGGGCAAATCACGTAGGCCTGCTGACCCTTTTCATGCGCCTCGCGGATGGCGCCATAGGCGAGGTCGCGGCTCGACTCGGTGAGCGCGCGTGTCGTCACGCCAGCGCCAGGGACGGGCCGATGGCGGATGATACTCGTGTCCAGATCGCCGTAGACCGAAAGCGCCAGCGTACGCGGGATCGGTGTCGCCGTCATAACGAGCAGGTCCGCACCGGGGCCCTTCGCGCGTAGGGCGTTGCGTTGGCCAACGCCAAACCGGTGCTGCTCGTCGATGACGACAAGCGACAGATGATTGAACGCAACGTTATCCGAAAGCACCGCGTGGGTTCCAAAGAGGACGTCGAGCTCGCCCGATTCAAGCTGGGCATGGATCTGCTCGCGCTCTGAGGCCGGCGTGGCACCCGTCAGAAGCGCCCAGGACATGCCCGCCTGCGAGAGCAGAGGGCCGGTCTTATCGGCATATTGGCGCGCCAACACGCCCGTGGGCGCCATAACGCAGGCCTGCGTACCGCTATCGGCAGCCACAGCCAGAGCGCAGGCGGCAACGGCGGTCTTACCGGTACCGACATCGCCCAGCAGCAGGCGGTTCATCACGCGCCCACCATCGCACATATCGCGCAGGATATCTTGGAACGCGGTCTCCTGCTCGTCGCTCAGCGAAAACGGCAGGGCTTGCTTAAGCGCGGCCAGGTGCTCGCCCGCGGTGTGGGCATAGGGAACCACATCGACCAGGCCGCCGACGTTGCGCAGGCGCAGCGCCAGCTGCAGGTAGAGGCACTCCTCGTAGGCAAGCCGTGCGCGCGCGATATCGCGCTCTGCCATACTCGATGGAAAGTGGATCGAACGCAACGCGCGGGCATTGCTCATGAGCTTCCGCTTTGCGCGCAGCGGCGCGGGAATCGGATCGAACGGATTGCCGACGACCTCGAGCGCGCCGCTTACGATGCGGCGCATCCACGCCTGGCTCACGCCATCGCTCACGTAATGGACCGGCAGGATGGTGCCCGCAGCACGCCCGTCATCGAGCTTTTCAAAGTGCGGCGAGGCCATCTGCTTAAAACCGTAGGCAAACTCGACCTTGCCCATCACGGCCAGGCGGTCGCCCTGTTTAAGCTGCTGGGCAATCCAGGGCTGGCGGAAAAAGGCGACCTGCAACACGCCCGTCTCGTCCACCAGCGATACCTCGGTCACCTGCATGCGCGGACGCGGATGCTTTTGGACGATGCGGTCGACCGTGGCGATGATGGTGCACACGGTACCGATGGGCGCCATCTCGATGGACCACGAACGGGTAAAGTCGAGGTATCGATGAGGGATATGGAGAAGGAGGTCCCCCACCGTCCTAATTCCCAGACGGCGAAGGGCCTCCTCACGTTTACCCGAAACATATTTGAGTCGCGCGATATCCTCGTCGAGCGCATTGCTCTGGGCAAAGCGCTCCGAGACGCGCGGCACGGAGCAGAGCTCGGACATGGGCAGATGCCTACTCGATCGAGAAGATCACGGGATAGAGCGGCTGCTCGCCACGATGGGCGTCGATCTCCAGATCGGGCTGAGCCTCCTCGATAGCGTCGACGATCTCCTGGAAGGCCTCGTCGGACAGCTCCTCGCCGGCCAGAATCGTCAACGCGTCGCCTTCCTCTTCCTCCTGCATACGGTTGATGCAGTCGAGCGTGACCTGCTTCACGTCGGAGCCGACCACGTCGATGGAGCCGGCGATGATGCCCATGACGTCACCGGAGTGAATCGGCGAGCCGTCGGAGGCGCTGGAATCGCGCACGGCACGGGTGACCTCGCCATCGCGGACCTCGCTGATGGCATCGACCATAGCGGCAACAGCATCCTCGAGCTCGGAATCGGGCAGGACCGCGAACAGCGCGGAGAAGGCCTGCGGGACGGTCTTGGTGGGAACGACGGCGACCTTCTTGTCGGTGCAGGCAGAAGCGGCAGCCTCGGCAGCCATGCGGATGTTGCCGTTGTTGGGCAGGATGATGACCGAGGTCGCGTTGACCTGGTCGACGGCGCCCAGCAGGTCGGCGGTCGAGGGGTTCATGGTCTGGCCACCGGACACGATCACATCGACGCCGAGGGACTTGAGGATGTCGGCCTCACCAGAGCCAGCCGCAACGGCGACAAAGCCCAGGGCCTTCGCGGGCTCGGCGGCCTTCTCCTGGTCCTCGTGGATCTTAGCGGTACGGTCGTGGGCCTCCATCTCCATGTTGTGGATAAAGACCTCATAAATCTGACCGAGCTGCAGCATGTGCTCGAGCACCAGGTTGGGGGTGTTGGAGTGCACGTGGATCTTGTAGTCGGGATAGGCACCAACGAGCAGCTCGCAGTCGCCCATGGAGCCCAGGAACTTAAGGCACTCGTCCTCGTCAAAGGGAGCGTCAGCCTTAAAGAGGAACTCGTTGCAGTAGCGGAACTCCGAGCCCTCCCAGTCGTCGTTGGCCTCGATCTCAACGCGGCCGAGAGCCGCGTCGCGGGCAGAGCCAGCGGAATCAAACGTAGCGGAGAAATCCTCGACAACGGTGCTGCGGCCAAGTGCTGCGGCCACGAAGTTCTCAAGGAAGATGGCAAAGCCAAAGGCGCCGGAGTCGACCACGCCGTTCTCCTTCAGAACGGGCAGCAGGTCGGGCGTGCGGGCGACGGACTGATACGCCTCGACGACGATGGCGTCGAGCGCGTCCTCGGCCGAGAACTTCTTCTTCTCGCACTCGTCGGCCTTGGTCGAGACATCGCGCAGGACCGTGAGGATCGTGCCCTCGATAGGCTTGCGGACAGCCTGGAAGGCGACCTTGACGGCGCGACGGAAGGCGAAGGCGATGTTGGCAGACGTAATGGGCTCGTCGGCGGAGACAAGACCCTCGGCCACGCCGCGAAGAATCTGCGAGGTGATGACGCCGGAGTTGCCACGGGCACCCATCAGGGAGCCGTGAGTGATGGCGCCGGCGATGGCCTCCATGTCGGCGTCGGCAGGAAGCGCAGAGAGCTCCTTGGTCACCGAGGCGAGCGTGAGCGACATGTTGGTGCCGGTGTCGCCGTCGGGTACGGGGAAGACGTTGAGCTTGTTGATCTCCTCGGCCTTGTCGGAAACGGCAGCCGCAGCGATCGGAAAACAGGTGCGAATGGTCTTTGCAATCATGGGTATTTGAATCTCCGTTTTCGGATGCTAGTTCAGACGGCTCTTGAGCGCGTCGATATGGATGCCGATCTTAAGGCTGGCGGGATCGATCTGGGCGATCTCCTGCAGAGTGAAGGCAACGGAGCTCGAAAGATTGTGGCAGACGGACTTCATGTTGACGCCGTTCTCGAGCACGACGTGAAGATCGACCGTA
This sequence comes from Collinsella sp., assembly GCA_018376905.1. GTDB lineage: Bacteria > Actinomycetota > Coriobacteriia > Coriobacteriales > Coriobacteriaceae > Collinsella. Next base: position 19,047 of record JAHAAK010000024.1, read on the forward strand.
AGGCCGTTCTCGTCGGCGGAGACAAGCACGCCCTTGCGGAGGCGCTGACCGGCAAGCAGGCGCACGCTCTCGGCGCCCTGGAGCTGCTCGGCCATACCGACGACGCCATAGCACGTCATCGCGGCATAACCGGCAATATCGGCAATAACGTCGTTCGAGACGCTCAGGCTGCCGTTAATGGTCTTAGACACAAGAATCTCCTTTTCTTGGTGCTCGCGGCACCATGTCGTGGGAGCAATCATTGCAATATTCTACAACGACCGCGCCATGTTGAGGTGGCGGGCCTCGGGATTACATCCTCGACACGAAATGTTGATATGGCAACGTTGGCACCGAGCAATCGCGGCATGAAAAAACCCGCCGCAAATGCGACGGGTTTTACAACCTGGCTCCCCGGGTAGGACTCGAACCTACAACAGCGCGGTTAACAGCCGCGTGCTCTACCATTGAGCTACCGAGGAATTTAAAAGCCCAGCGGAATGGGCTGAAAAATTCTGGCTCCCCGGGTAGGACTCGAACCTACAACAGCGCGGTTAACAGCCGCGTGCTCTACCATTGAGCTACCGAGGAATAGGTGCGTGCTCTCAAGCAACGAAGTTTATTATACGGACGAATCAGCTCAGGGCAAGAACTTTTTTGAAAAATTTCCGACCTAGTCGTTGGCGACGTTCTTAAACGACCAGTCATTCAAGAACGTCCCCAACGACTACATAAAAGCGCCCCCAAGCGGATGTGCTTGAGAGCGCTTCTTGCTTGACTAGCTTTCGATATAGTCTTTGAGCTTGCTGCTGCGGCTCGGGTGGCGAAGCTTGGCCAGGGTCTTGGACTCGATCTGGCGGATACGCTCGCGCGTGACGCCAAACTCGCGGCCGACTTCCTCGAGCGTACGGGGATGCCCGTCGACAAGGCCAAAGCGCAGCTCGATAACCTTGCGCTCACGATCGGCAAGCGAGTCGAGCACCTGAGTGAGCTGCTCCTGCAGCATGGAGAAGCTGGCGGCATCGGGAGGAACGATTGCCTGGGAGTCCTCGATGAAGTCGCCCAGCTGGGAATCCTCTTCCTCGCCGATGGGGGTCTCGAGCGACACGGGCTCCTGCGAGATCTTCTGGATCTCGCGGACGCGGTCGGCGCTCATGTCCATCTCGGCACCGATCTCCTCGGGGGTCGGGTCGCGACCCAGGTCCTGAAGGAGCTGGCGCTGCACGCGGACGAGCTTGTTGATGGTCTCGACCATATGCACGGGAATACGGATGGTACGGGCCTGGTCGGCGATAGCGCGCGTAATGGCCTGACGGATCCACCACGTGGCGTACGTGGAGAACTTGAAACCCTTCTGGTAGTCGAACTTCTCGACGGCGCGAATCAGACCGAGGTTGCCCTCCTGGATCAGGTCAAGGAACAGCATGCCGCGGCCAACATAGCGCTTGGCGATGGAGACAACCAGACGCAGGTTTGCGCTGATGAGTGCCTGCTTGGCTTCGAGACCGACGTTCTCAATGCGCGTAAGACGACGCATCTCGGCACGCGTGAGCTCGAGCTCACCGGCATCGGCAGCCTCGAGCTTCTCGGTGGCCTCGAGACCGGCCTCGATCTTCATAGCCAGATCGACCTCTTCGGAAGCGGTCAGCAGGTCGACCTTGCCGATCTCCTTGAGGTACATACGAACCGGATCGCCGGTCAGCATCACCGTGGAGGCATCGATGCCACGCACGCGGGAGCGTGAACGGGACGTGCGCACGGTGCGCTTCTTCTTGCTCTTGGAAGAACCCATCTCGGCGTCGGCCTGACGGGCCATCTTGAGCTCGTGATCGTCGAGCGAGCCGGAATCGTGCTCGTCGTCGTCATCGAAATCGTCAGTATCGGTATCGTTATCGTCGACGTCCATGGGGGCGTCGTCGTTTCCGCTCGCGGAGATAATCTGGATGCCGCTGTTGCGCAGCGCGGAATACACCGCGGTGAGCTGCTCGTCAGAAACATCGATATCCTTCAGGGCGACCTGAATCTCGTCCTCGGTTACCGAAGTCCTGTTTGAGCCGTTGCCCATGAGCTTTGCAACGTAGGATTCCAGCCCAGTACCCGTGCTCTCAGTCTTTTTTGGCACAGATTCTCCCTTCATAGTCCACAGGACTCAATACTTTAGCACACACATAGGCGTCTATACCCAAAAAGAGGACTGGATATAGGCGAGAATACGCTGGTTGACCACAACATCTAGGCCTGTTCGGCGCCTGCGGCCTCCAGACCGATCAAACGGAACGGGTCCGCCACGCCGCCGATCGACTTTTGCAGCTCGCGTTGACGCTGCGAATCCTGCGCGGCCTGCACGGTCAGCGCGCGACGGGCTTCATCATCGAGCGAACGGTCCTGGCGCAGCTTGGCCTGTGCGGCACGCATGCGGCGCTTGATGGTGTAGAGCTCGAGCGTATCGAGCATAAACACGATGTTCGTCTCGGTGGGGTGCTTGCTCGTCGCCGAGATGCGCCCGGCACTCACAAGCGTTGCCGCCTCGGGACACACCGAGCGCGCTGCATCCATGCAGGCCGCAGGATCGGTTCCCGGCGGCGTTGCCAGAACGGCCCATGCGATGGACTCGTGACGAGGGTCAACCCACTCGATAGAGCAGATGCGGTCGGCATACGTGCGGAACAGGTCGGGGTAGCTCGTAAGCATCGTCAACAGCTCGCGCTCTCCCGCCAGGGATTTCCGCTCCAGATCGGTCAAAACGATCGGCATCGACGGAGCTGCCGCCGCGCTTGAGCTATCGGCAACGGGCGCAGCGCTTTCCATCCCCGCCGGCACATCGATTGGCGGCAGATCCTCGTCGACCTCCACCGGCGCGGCCCCATAGGCATCAAGCGGAACGTAGTCGTACGGGTCCTCCTCGACCGGTGCGGACACCGGCGGCGTCGCACCCGCGGCCCAGGCACCGCGAGACGTCCCCTGCAAACCAGACGCCCGACCGCCCGCGCTGCCCGCGCGCTCAGCTTGCGCGCGTTGACGCTCGTAGTTCTGCTCACGCCGGCGCTCGGCATCCTCGCGCTTGGCGACATCGCGAAACACACGGCCCGAGCTCGCGCGCACGGTCTCCAGGTCCAAACCCAACAGATCGGCAATCTGGATAAAGTACGTGTCGATCATATAGCTGTCGCGCAGCGGATAGATAAGCGTCAGCGCATCCTCGAGCGCTTTGGCGCGACCGCCCGGCGTGGTAATGTCGCTCGACTCCTGCAGTGAACGGTACACAAAGTCCATGAGGGGCTCGGCGGCATCGATGCGCGCCTGCAGCGCCTCGCCGCCATGCGCCGTGATGAACTCCATGGGGTCGTTGCCGTCGGGAAGCACCACGCAGCGCAGGTCCATCGAATCCTGCTCGATAAACTGAATCGCGCGGCGAGCGGCCTTTTGACCGGCGGCGTCGCCATCGAACATATATACAATGCGCTTGGCAAAACGGGTGAGTGTCTTAACGTGATGTTCCGTCAGCGCCGTGCCCAGCGTGGCGACGACGTTTTTGATCCCCGCCTCCCAGCAGGCGATGCAGTCGGTATAGCCCTCCACCACGATGGCGGTATCCTGCGCGACGATAAACTCCTTGGCCCAGTTAAAGCCGTAGAGGTTTCGCTTTTTATGAAACACGCTCGTCTCGGCGGTGTTGAGGTACTTTGGCTGACCATCGCCCATGATGCGCCCGCCAAAAGCGATGTTATGACCCTGCTCGTCAAAAATGGGAAACATCACACGGTCGTAAAAACGGTCGGCGAGCTGTCCGCGCCCGCGGCTCACGGCCACGTTGGCGTCGATCATCTCCTGCGGGGTAAAGCCCGCTTGAGACAGATGAGCCACCAGCATGTTGCGACCCGGCGCAAAGCCCAGGCAGTAGCGGCGACAGACATCTCCGCCCATACCGCGGCTGGCAAAGTACTCGCGCGGACGGCTGTCCTTACCGCGCATAAGCATGGTGTGGTAGAACTGAGCCGTCTCGGCGCACAGGTCATAGATGCGGGCGCGCTTGGTGCCGCGATCGCGCTGCGCACCGGTATCGTGCAGTTCAATGCCCGCACGATCAGCCAAATAGCGGATCGACTCGGGAAAACTCAGGTTCTCGCGCTTCATGACATAGGTGAAGACGTCACCGCCCTCGCCGCAGCCAAAGCAGTGCCACACCTGCGTAGCAGGGATAATGTGAAACGATGGGGTCTTTTCGCCATGAAACGGGCAGCAGCCCCAAAACTCATGGCCGCGGGGCTTGAGCTCAACCGTTTCCTGCACGATGGCAACCAGGTCCGACGCCGCGCGTACCTGATCTTTTTCCTCATCACTAATCACGGATACTCACCCCCTGCTCACCCAAGTTATGACGGATATCGTCGATATTACCCTCGACGGTCGCGATAAGCTCGTCCAGGGAATCGAACACGCGAGACGGACGCAGCCAGCGCGTAAACGCCAGCGACACGGAAGCGCCATACAAGTCGCCCGCATAGCCGATCAAGTTGGCCTCGAGATGCGCCGAGGCGGCATCATCGGCATAGGTCGGCGGCAGGCCGACGTTAACGGCAGCAGGCCATACGGTATCGTCGACCAGCACCAGACCCTCATAGACGCCATCGGCAGGCACCTGGATACCGTCGGGCACCTGGATGTTTGCCGTGGGAAAGCCCATGTCGGAGCCCTCGTGACGGCCAGCCGCCACAACGCCGCGCAGCATATAGGGACGGCCGAGAAGCTCGGCAGCCAGCTCCACATGACCCTGACCCAGCTCATGGCGGATGCGCGTGGCGCAGATGGTCTGCCCGTTAACGCAAAGTAGGTCGTGACCGTAAACGTCAACCCCACGCTCAGTGCCCCAGGCGCGCATCTCGGCAACGCCCGAAGCGCCGCCGCGGCCGAGCCTAAAATCGCTGCCTACACAAATGGAGCGAATGTCGATAACGCGCGACAACAACGCCAGAAACCCGACATGGTCGAGTGCCGCCACGGCGGGCGTAAAGGGAACGGCCACCACCGCATCGACCCCGGTTTGAGCCAGGGCATGCAGGCGGTCAGCCGTCGTCATCAATTTTTGAGCGGGCGAAGGGCTCACCACAACGTCCGGATCAGGATCGAAGGTGATCACGACCGCTTTGCTGCCGTGATCATGCGCATCGCGAATAACCGCGTCGATCAGCTCTTGGTGCCCACGATGCACGCCATCAAACACGCCAATGGCGATCGACGCGGCGCCCAAGAACTCGCACCCATCAAAAGCATCGGCAGAAACAATACGGGGCTCATCCAACTCACCCGCGAAAAAAATACGCGCGAGCTCGTGGGGCGTCAGCATCATCGAACACCGCCGATCGCCTGCGGAAAGACGTGCTCCATCACAAAGCGGCCGCCCTCGATACGGGCAAGCGCCTTCAATCCCCCATCGAGTACGAGCGCGAACGGCGCCTTCGCCGTATCGAAGTCCGCAAGCGCGCATTCAACGGGAATGCGGCGGCCACAAAGCAGGTCGTCTGCAAGATTACCCGGCAAATCGACTCGCGTGGCACCTAGGGCGGCGATGGGATCCAGAGCGAAACCGGCAGCGGTCTCGGCAGAGAGCTCCTCTACCGCATGACAGGCGCCAATGGAAACCACGCCGGAGGCCGTACGGCGCAGCGCGGAAATATGTGCAGCACTATCGCAGGCACGACCCAGATCGCGAGCGAGCGCGCGAATGTAGGTGCCTTTGCTTACCGAAAACGCCACGGTCCAGACGCACGTATCGCCCTCGCCGCCCACGGCGATCAGGTCGGCGGCATAGACCTCGACGGGGCGCGGGGGCAACTCAACCGCATTGCCCTCGCGAGCACTCTTATAGGCGCGAACGCCATTGACCGAAATGGCCGAAAACGCTGGCGGCACCTGCATCTGCGGGCCAAGCATAGCGGCGAGCTGCTCACGGGCGTAAGCGAGATCGCGCAGCTCGGGGGCAACGGGCACCGTGCGGACGGCCTCGCCCTCCGCGTCATCGGTATTGGTCTCGACACCAAACGAAATGTCGGCGACATAACTTTTGGTATCGAGGGTTAGCATGCCCAGCAGACGGGTCGCCTGGCCCACGCCCACCACCATGACACCCGAGGCCATGGGGTCGAGCGTACCGGCATGGCCGACGCGTCGCTCATGAAGGGCGCGTCGGCACTTCGATACCACGTCGTGGGACGTACAGCCCACCGGCTTATCGACGGCGAGCAGCATATTCAATTGAGAAGGCGTACGACGAGCCATGTACCATCCAAAATGTTAGAGCTCGACAGTCACCGAAGCGGGATCCTCCCCTACCAGCTCGGCCAGCATGGGAAGTGCCACGGCGAGCGTCTCGCGAATCGTTCCGTTGTTGGAAAAGCCGGCGGCGGCATGATGCCCGCCACCGCCAAAGTTGGCAGCGATCTCGGACACATCGAGGTCACCCTTGGAGCGCAGGTTACCGCGCACCTTGGTATCGCCCTCAATGCCCTTCAGGAACAGGCAGACCTCCACACCCATCACCGAGCGCACCACATCGACCAGGCCGTCGCACTCGTCCGAAGTGACGCCGCAGGCCTCGAGGTCGCTCTGGTACGCATAGCTATATGCCACGCGACCGTGCGCCACCGTCTTGATGCGGCCCATAACGATGGACTTGAGATGCAAGAACTCAACACGCATGCTCTGGTAGACCTCGAGCGCAACGCGCGCGGGATCGGCACCGTGCGCGACCAGGCGCGAGGCAGCATGGAACGCAGCGGCATCGGCGTTTTGGTACTGAAAACGACCGGTATCGGTCACCAGGCCGCACAGCAGGCAGGTCGCAACGCCATCGCGAGCCACAATGCCGCAATTGTCCAAAAAGCGGTCGATGATCATGGCGCAGGCTGCGGCGCCGACGCACCTCAGGCTCAGCTCGGCAAATTCCTCACGCGCCGGATGATGATCGAAGCACACCACATGCGACGAGCGGCGGAGTACCTCGGCTGAGTTGCTCAGACGCTCGACGACCGGCACGTCCACCGAGATGAACAGGTCCGGATTGCCGGTATACGCAGATGCCGGCACCAGACGGTCGGCGCCCTCCATAAAGCGGTAAATGCGCGGAACCGGGTCATCGTCTGCCAGCAGCAGGGCAATGTCCTTGTTGGGGAAAAACTTCATAAGCGATAAGCCCAGACCCAGCACGGAGCCCAGGGCGTCGCCATCGGGAGACGTGTGTCCCGAAATCGCAATGGAGGACGCACCCTCGATGAGCTCGAGGATGCGTCGCTGAATATCTGCAGACTCGCACGATGCGAGGTCGGCGGAATTACTCATCTAAAGCTGCCTCCTGGGCGGCATCCGCAATTGGATAGCCGTCCTCGTCCTTTTCGATCGCAAGCGTGGCTGGAACGTTTTCCAGCGCACGCGTGATGCGCTCGGCCTCATCGGTCGAGCGATCGATGCGAAAATCGAGCTCGGGCGTGACGCGCCAATCGAGCGAGCGGGCCAACAGGCTACGGATGCGGCCCTTGGCGCTGGCGAGCGCCTCCATGACCTCGTCGTAGCGGCTCGCGTCGCACGACACGTACACGCGCGCGAACGAGCGGTCCACCGCGACCTCGACCGCGGTCAGGGTGACCAGGTCGAGACGCGGATCGGAAACCTCAAAGAGCAGGATATAACCGAGCTTCTCGCGAAGCTGCTCGCCCAGACGGCGGGTTGCCTGCGTTTGCTTCATAGCGCTACCCCCTACTCGGTACGGGCAACCTGGTCGATGCGGTAACCCTCAATGGTGTCGCCAGGCTTGATGTCCTGGAAGTTCTCCAGGCCAATACCGCCCTCGGAGCCGCTCTTGAGGCTCTTGGCCTCGTCCTTGTAGTGGCGCATCGAGGCGATTTTACCGTTGAAGACCACGATGCCATCGCGCACCAGGCGCACGGAATCGGTCGCGGCGATCTCGCCCTCTTCGACGCGGACACCGGCGGCGATACCGACCTTGGGCACCTTGAAGGTATCCAGGACGGTCGCGGAACCCGTGGAGACCTCGACCTCGGTGGGCTTGAGCATACCGATGCGGGCAGCGTCGAGGTCCTCGAGGCACTTGTAGATGACGTCGTAGCAACGGATCTCGACGCCCTCGCGCTCGGCGGCGGAGCGGGCCTTGCCGTCGGGACGGACGCCAAAGCCGATGATGATGGCGTTGGAAGCGTCGGCCAGGACGACGTCGGTCTCGTTGATGGCACCAACGGCGGAATGGATCGTGTTGATGCGCACCTCGGACTGATCCATCTTGTCGAGGGAGTCCTGAAGGGCCTCGATGGAACCCTGGACGTCGGCCTTGATGATCAGGTTGAGCTCCTTGACCTCGGCGTCGGCAATGGTCTCGAAGAGGTTCTCGAGCGTCACGTGCTTCACGCGGCTCTGCTCCTCGATACGGGCCTTGAGCGAACGCTCGTCGGCCAGCGCACGTGCCTCGCGCTCGTCCTCGAACACGCGGAACTCATCGCCGGCGTTGGGGACGGACTGTAGGCCCAGGATCTCGACGGCGTCAGAGGGACCGGCCTCGGTGACGGCGTTGCCCTTGGGGTCGAGCATGGCACGGACGCGGCCATAGGTGAGGCCGGCGACCAGCGTGTCGCCCACGCGCAGGGTGCCGCGGGTCACGAGCACAGTGGCAACCGAGCCGCGGCCCTTGTCGAGCTTAGCCTCGAGGACGTTGCCCGAAGCGAACGTATCGGGGTTGGCCTTGAGCTCGAGAACGTCGGCCTGGAGCAGGACGGTCTCGAGCAGGTCGTCGATACCGATCTTCTGCTTGGCCGAGATGTTGACGAACATGTTCTGTCCGCCCCACTCCTCGGGGATGATGCCGTACTCGGTGAGCTCCTGGCGCACGCGGTCGGGGTTGGCGCCCGGCTTATCGATCTTGTTGACAGCGACGACGATGGGAACGCCGGCGGCCTTGGCGTGGTTGATCGACTCGATGGTCTGGGGCATGACGCCGTCGTCGGCAGCCACGATCAGGATGACGATATCGGTCACCTTGGCGCCGCGGGCACGCATGGCCGTAAAGGTCGCGTGACCAGGGGTATCGATGAAGGTGATCTTGCGGTCGTTGATCATGACCTGCGAAGCGCCGATGGCCTGCGTAATGCCGCCCGCCTCGCCGGCAGCGACGCCGGTGTGACGGATGGCGTCGAGCAGCGAAGTCTTGCCGTGGTCGACGTGGCCCATGACGGTGACGACCGGGGCACGCGGCTTAAGGTCGGCGGGATCGTCGTAGAACGAGAAGGTGTTCTCCTCCTCGGGGGTGATGATCTTGATCTGGCGGCCCAGGTCGTCGGCAACGAGCTCGACGAGGTCATCGGACATGGACTGCGTCATGGTAAGCGGCGTGCCCAGCAGGAACAGGCGCTTGATGATGTCGTTAGCCGGAACGTCGAGCGCCTCGGCGAGCTCCTGGACGGTAACGCCCTGGGAGACCTTGATGGCATCGAGGTCCTCGGGGTTCACGCCCTGGGCCAGCGCCTCCTCAATCTTGCGCTCTTCCTGAGCCTTTGCGGCCTCGCGCTCGCGCTTCTCCTTGCGCTTTTTGCGGCGACCAGTGGACTCGCGAGAGGCCTCCTCGACGGCGGCACGAGCCTCCTCGAGCACCTTCTCGCGGCTGTACTCCTCGGCCTCGCGAGCCATGCGGCTGTAGTGGTCCTCTTCGTTGTTGTGACCGCCCTTGCGCTTCTTGCCCTTGCCCTGCTTATCGGGGTTGGGGAAGTCCATACCGGCAGCGACGTTGTTGCTGGCATTAGTGCGATGGCTGTGGGGACGGCTCTCGGAGGCGTTGCGCTCGGAGTTGTTGTCGGAGGCGTTGCGATCGTTACGACGGCCACCGCGGCGGTCGTTGTTGCCGCCACGACGGTTGCCGCGCTCGGCAGCGCGCTCGGCCTTGGCCTTCTCCTCGGCGTCCTTCTTCTCCTTGAGGACGGTCTCCTGTGCGGCGATCTGGTCGAGCAGCGAACGGAAACGCGAACCGGAATCGGAAGCGGGAACGGCGCGGCGCTGGGCCTCGCGGGCAGCCTCCTCCTTCTCGCGGGCAAGGCGCTCCTGCTCGGCCTTCTTCTTAGCCTCGGCCTCGGCGCGGGCGGCCTCCTCGGCAGCCTGGGCAGCGGCGAACTGGCGGCGCTCCTCCTCGCGTGCCTTCTCGGCGGCGATGCGCTCGCGCTCTGCCTCGGCAGCGCGTGCTGCCTCCTCGGCGGCAGCGGCCTGCTCCTCGGCCAGCTTGGCGGCCTCGACTTCCTGGGCGCGGGCCTCGATCACCGAGGCGAGCTGCTTGCGGACCATGGCGACGTATGCGTCCTCCAGAGCGGAGGAAGCGGACTTAGCGGGAATCTTCATTTCGGCGAGATGACCCATCAGTTCCTTGGAGGTCATGCCGAACTCTTTGGCCAGGGTGGACACACGGACTTTTGCCATATGACTTCACCTACCCTTTCTGGCACCTTGGGTGCCTAGAGACTGAACGAGCGTGGGAGATGCGCCGGGACCCGCCCGGCGCGACCGCGCGCTAGATCAGGTCCTCCGCATCATCGAAGGCGTCGGTGTCGTGGACACCGCAGAAACGGGAGCCGGGACGGGCCTGGTTGCGGCACTGGATGCCGTCCTCGGACACGAACTCGCAGCGACGGACGTCCTCGTCCTCCTCGTCACCGATCAGATCAGCGGCGGGCTCCTCGTGAACGGGAACGTTCTTAAGGATGTCAGCGGCAAGGGTCTCGGACTTAATGTCGATGTGCCAGCCGGTCAGGCGCGCGGCGAGGCGGGCATTCTGGCCCTCCTTGCCGATGGCGAGGGACAGCTGGTCGTCGGGCACGATGACGCCGGCGTAGGCCTTCTCCTCGTCGATAAGGACGCGGGTGACCTTGGCAGGCGACAGGGCGTTGGCGACGTAGACGGCCGGATCGGCATCCCACAGGATGACGTCGACGCGCTCGCCACGGAGCTCGCCCACGACGGCGCGAACACGGCTGCCCTTGGGGCCGACGCAGGCGCCAACCGGATCCAGGCGATCGTCGAGCGAGTGGACAGCGACCTTGGAGCGCTGGCCGGGCTCGCGGGCGATCGACTTGATCTGGACGGTGCCCTCATAGATCTCGGGCACCTCCTGCTCAAACAGACGACGCATGAGCTCGGGGTGGGTACGGGAGATGACAATCGGCGGACGGCTGTGCTCGCCACGGACCGGCTGCAGGTTGGAGTTGGGGTCGCGAACGTCGATAATCACGGCCTTGATGTGCTGGTTGTGCAGGTAGCGCTCGCCCATCGGACGCTCGTTGCGCTCGTTCTCGTAACGGCGCTGGTCGAAGTGCGGAAGCTCGGCCTCGACGCCCTCGCGAATCTTGACGATCGTGAAGTCGGGCGTGGACTGCAGCACGGTGCCGCTGATGAGGTCACCGATGCGGCCGGAGAACTCCTCGTAGATCTGCTCGCGGGCGGAGTTGCGCACGATGGCGTTGATCTCGGCCTTGGCGTGCTGGGCGGCGATGCGGCTCGTGTTCTTGGGAGTGACGTCAATCTCCTCGAACTCGGTGAAGTTGCCCTCCTCGTCCATGGAATCGTCGATCGGCTCCAGACGGTAGACGTAGATCTTGCCGGTGGTGCGGTCGATGGTCACCTTGGCGCCCCACTCAAGATGCAGGATCTCGGCATAGCTCTTGGCGAGCGACTGCTCCAGGCGGTCGATCAGGTAGAGCTGGTCGATGTGCTTCTCCTGGCAAAGCTCCATCAGGGCGGACATCATGTCGGATGCTGCCATCTTACTTTCCTTCCTTCGCGGGCTTGAAGTCGTAGGTGGGCTTCAACTTGCACTTTTTAACATCGGAGAAATCGAGGGTAACGGACTCGCCGTCCTCGAGCTCGAGGGTCACGTTCGTCTCGGTGGCGGCGGCAATCTTGCCGGCGTACTTGCGACGGCCCTCGGTGGCGGTGGAGGTGAGCTCGCAGTTCTCGCCCACAAAGCGGGCAAAGTCACTCGGGCGGCGCAGCGGGCGTGCCATACCCGGGCTCGACACCTCGAGCGTATAGCTCGAAGAAATGGGGTCGAGCTCCTCAATCACATCGCCGACCCATTTGGTATTGGCCGTGACGTCATTGAGCGACAGGCTCTGACCCTCGGCACCCTCGATACGCACACGCACGCAGGGGGCCTTGGTGGCACCCACGAGCTCAACATCGACGATGTCGACATCGTGCTGGGGAGCGACGGCCTCGAGCGCGTCGATGATCGCCTGCTCGGTCTTGGTCTTGACCATTGCGGCACCTCCATCCATACAAAAAAGAAGCGGGGCCGAAACCCCACTTCTTTCAATTACAACTTCATTTGCAAGCAAACTATACCAATACCTGCACAAACGTGCAACCACAACACAAACCCGCAGGTCAGCGTGAGCACAGGTTCTCCACAAGAAATGGATAATTGGGTGTTGTCGCAAGCATCCATAACCAAAAAGAGGGGCGACTCCCTGCGGAATCGCTACTCGCTTTTTCATGTCAGCTATGCGCGCAGCGCTTACTTGACCACCAGGTTAACCAGCTTGCCGGGCACGCAGATGGCCTTGACGACCGTCTTGCCCTCAAGCCACTTGGCAACGGCTTCCTCGGCGGCAGCCTGCATCTCCTCGTTGGAGGCGTCGCGGGCGACGTCGATGCGGCCACGGACCTTGCCGAGCACCTGCACGACAATCTGCACCGTGTCCTCGATGGACTCGGCCAGGTCGAACTCGGGCCAGGCGGCGGTGTAGGCGTTGCCCTCGCAGCCGAGCGCCTCGTGCCACAGCTCGTCGGCCCAGAACGGGCAGATGGGGGCAAGGACGCTCACGATATCCTTGGCCACGCCGTAGCACAGGGCCTTGTCGCGGTCAGCGCCCTCGGTGGCGTTGAGATAGGCGCTCGCCGCGTTGACGAGTTCCATGACGGCCGAGATCGCGGTGTTGAACTGGCCGCGGTCGAAGTCCTCGGTGCACTTGGCGATGGTGCGATGACGCTCGCGATAAAGCTTCATCGCGGTCTCGTCGAGCGCGGACTTGTCAAAGACCACGTTGGCGTCGCCGGACTGGACGAGCTGCCACACGATACGCCAGGCGCGCTTAATAAAGCGGTTAGCGCCCTCGACGGCCTTGGGATCCCAGTCGAAATCCTTCTCGGGCGGGGCGATAAACAGGATCGCCAGACGCATGGTGTCGGCACCGTAGGGCTCGATGACCGAGCTCGGGGGCACGACGTTGCCCTTGGACTTGGACATGGTGTCGCCATTCTCGTCCTTGACCATGCCCTGGCACAGCAAGTTGGTGAAGGGCTCATCAACGCTCAGCAAACCCAGGTCGCGCAGTGCCTTGGTAAAGAAGCGGCTGTAGAGCAGGTGCAAAATGGCGTGCTCGATGCCGCCGATGTAGTTATCGACGGGCATCCAACGGTCTGCCGCCTCGCGGGAGAAGGGCAGCTCGGTGTTGTGCGGGTCGGTATAGCGCAGGTAATACCAGCTGGAGCAGGTAAAAGTGTCCATGGTATCGGTCTCACGCTTGGCCGGGCGACCGCAGACCGGGCAGGTGGTCTCGTAGAACTCCTTGCACTCGGCGAGGGTCTCGCCGGCACCCAGGTCCAGGTTCTCGGGCAGCGTCACCGGCAGCTGGTCCTCGGGCACGGGCACGATGCCGCAGTGCTCGCAGTGAATGGCCGGGATGGGGTTGCCCCAGTAGCGCTGGCGGCTGATGAGCCAGTCGCGCAGACGGAACTCAACCTTGCGACGGCCGCAGCCCATGGCCTCGAGGTCGGCCACGATCGCAGCCTCGCCCTCGGAGTGCTTACCGCCGCGCATGCCGGTGTACTTGCCGGACTGGACGAGCGTGCCCTCGGCAGCGTGGGCGCAATCCCAGTCGACGTTCTCGGCATGGAAGGTATCGATGGTCTCGCCGCTGGCCTCGACGGCAGCGCGGTCGTCATCGTCCAGGATGATCGGCACAATAGGCAGGTCGTACTTGCGGGCGAACTCAAAGTCACGCTGGTCGCCGCAGGGAACGGCCATGACGGCGCCGGTGCCGTAGTCGGCAACGACATAATCGGCAACCCACACGGGGACCTTCTCGCCGTTGACGGGGTTCACCACGTAGCGGCCGGTAAAGGCACCGTGCTTCTCGAGGGTGCCCTGGGCACGCTCGACGGCAGAGATATGCTTGGAGTCCTCGACGATCTTGGTGACGGCTTCCTCGTACTCCGTGCCCTCGACGAGCTCGTGCAGGCGCGCGTACTCGGGAGCCAGGACAAAGAAGGAGACACCAAAGAGCGTGTCGGCTCGCGTGGTGAAGACGGTGATCTTACCCTCGTCACCCTCGATGGGCTCGCCATCCTTGTCGCACAGGGTAAAGTCGACCTCGGCGCCCTCGGAGCGACCGATCCAGTTGGCCTGCATCTGCTTGACGCGCTCGGGCCAGCCGGGGAGCTTCTCCAGATCGTCGAGCAGCTCCTGGGAGTACTCGGTAATCTTGAAGTACCACTGCTCCAGGTCGCGCTTCTCGGGCTCGGTGCCGCAGCGCCAGCACTTACCCTCGGTGACCTGTTCGTTGGCCAGAACGGTCTTGCAGTTGGGGCACCAGTTGACAGGGTTCTTCTTGCGGTAGACCAGGCCCTTTTCCCACAGCTTCTCAAAGATCCACTGGCCCCAGCGATAGTAGTCGGGGCTGCAGGTCTTGACCATGCGATCCAGATCGTAGGAGAAGCCCATGCGCTTCATCGTGGCGAGCGCCTGGTCCATGTTCTTATACGTCCAGGCGGCAGCCTGCGTGTTGTGCTTGATGGCGGCGTTCTCGGCAGGCAGGCCAAAGGCATCGAAGCCGATGGGGTGCAGCACGTCGTAGCCGCGCATGCGGGCCTGACGGGCCATGGCATCGCCGATGGTATAGTTGCGCGCGTGGCCCATGTGCAGGTCGCCCGACGGATACGGGAACATCTCGAGCACGTACTTCTTGGGCTTGCTGTCGTCGGTGTCGACGGCAAAGAGGTTGGAGTCCTCCCAGGCCTTCATCCACCTAGACTCAATGGCCTGCGCGTCGTATGCAGGAATCTCGTCCTTATGATCTGTGCAATCGCACATATCAGCTCCTTTAATCTTAGCTGGGGTCGGTCGGCTTGGCTTTATTCGCTACTGCGGACAGTCCTGTGCAAGACGAAGAGCACATTAAGTGCTCTTTCTTTGCGTGCGGAACTTGTAGCGAACAAAGCCAAGCCGACCGACCCTAAGGTTAACTTGACTGATGATAGCAAATACGACAAGCGAGATGCCTGCGACTTGCAGGCATCTCGCTTTATCTAAATAACGTGGTTGTGAATCAACCGCTATTTGTTACCCATCCAAGTATGGACGGGTTTTCCAAGTGCCGCAGATTGCCGTGAAAGAGGAGCGACGCGTACTTTGGTACGCGAGCGACGGTTTGAACGGCAAGGTGCGGTGCTTGGGAAAGCCGCTTAGCGGTAGCTGACGCTTTGCTGCGAATCCTTGACGACTACATCGTGAGCGCCGCCTTCGACGATCGAGGTCGAGCTCACCAGGGTCAGACGTGCCTTTTCCTGGAGCTCGGGGATCGAGAGGGCACCGCAGTTGCACATCGTGGACTTGACCTTGTAGAGCGTGCCGCCCACGCCGTCTTTGAGGGAGCCGGCGTACGGGACGTAGGAGTCGACGCCCTCGACGAAGCTGAGCTTCGCGGCGCCGCCCAGGTCGTAGCGCTGCCAGTTGCGGGCACGCGCAGAACCCTCGCCCCAGTACTCCTTCATGTACTGACCGTTGACGTTGACGCGCTCGGTCGGGCTCTCGTCAAAGCGGGCGAAGTAACGGCCCAGCATCATAAAGTCGGCACCCATGGCAAGGGCGAGCGTCATGTGGTAGTCGTAGACGATACCGCCGTCGGAGCACACGGGCACGTAGACGCCGGTCTCCTCGTAGTACTCGTCGCGAGCGCGGCAGACGTCGATCAGCGCGGTGGCCTGGCCACGGCCAATGCCCTTGGTCTCGCGGGTGATGCAGATGGAACCGCCGCCGATACCGACCTTGATGAAGTCGGCACCGCAGTCGGCCAGGAAGCGGAAGCCCTCGGCGTCGACGACGTTACCGGCACCGACCTTGACGTCCTCGCCGTAGTTGGCGCGGATCCATTCGATGGTGCGCTTCTGCCACTCGCTGAAGCCCTCGGAAGAGTCGATGCACAGGACGTCGGCACCGGCCTCGATGAGCAGCGGCACGCGCTCGGCATAGTCGCGGGTGTTGATACCGGCGCCGACCATGTAGCGCTTGTCGCCGTCGAGCAGCTCGTTGGGGTTGGTCTTGTGGCTGTCGTAGTCCTTACGGAAAACGATGCCCATGAGGTGATCGTTGTCGTCGACGATCGGCAGGGCGTTGAGCTTGTTGTCCCAGATGACGTCGTTGGCAACCTTGAGGCTGATGTTCTTGTCGCCCACGATGAGCTGCTCACGCGGGGTCATGAACTCGGAGACCTTCGTCTGGTGGTCATCGCGGCTGGGGCGATAGTCGCGGCTGGTGACGATGCCCAGGAGCTTACCCTTGGGAGTGCCGTCGTCGGTGACCGGCATGGTGGAGTGACCGGTCTTCTCCTTGAGCTCGATGACCTGCTCCATGGTCATGTCGGGGGTCAACGTGGAATCGGACTGAACGAAGCCGGCCTTGTGATCCTTGACGGCCTTGACCATAGCGGCCTCGGACTCGGCGCTCTGGGAACCGTAAATAAAGGACAGGCCACCCTCGGTAGCGAGCGCGACACCCATGTCGACGCCCGAGACGGACTGCATGATGGCGGAAACCATGGGGATGTTCAGGGTGATTGCCGGCTTCTCACCGCGCTTAAAGCGGGTTAGCGGCGTCTTAAGAGAGACGTTGTTGGGGATGCACTGCGAGGACGAGTAACCAGGGACCAGCAGATACTCCGAAAACGTGTGGGACTCACCGGGAAAGAACGTAGCCATGTTTCTCCTTTTTCCATGCGACCGGTCGGCTGCAGGCCTCGTAGGACCCAGCCCAACCTTGGGCGCCCAATACTGGGGAAGTATCTTAGCGCACTTTGACTGCTACAATGCATGATTTAAGAAGAGCACATGAGGGTTTGACGCAGGCTTTGCGTTTGCCCAGCATACACTTTAGCGGGGAGACGTGGAGCACATGGAGTACAAGACGACGGCAAAGTTGGTCATTCAAGCGTGCGACAAAGATCTACCGGGCGTCTTCGGCCACGGCTGCGTCTTGCTGCTGCAGGGTATTGCCCGCGAGCACTCGCTCAACCGCGCCGCCAAGAGCATGGGCATGGCGTATTCCAAGGCCTGGCGCATTGTGAACGAGGCCGAAGGTCAGCTGGGTTGCAAGCTCATCGAGCGCGACGGAGCCCGCGGATCATCGCTCACCCCCGCCGGAGAGCGCGCCATAGCGGTCTACGAGAAGCTGCAGGCCGACATAAACAAGGTCATTGCCACCAAAGCCGACGCCCTCATCGCCAGCATCAAAGAATAGCCAATTTGGGACGGGGCTTTTTAGCTACGCAACCCCCTCTCTAAGTTGCGGTGAAATAGGGACTGTTTATGCCGATAAAGCCGTAAATCAATCCATATTTCACCGCAACTCATGGAGTTGAGGATGATTTAGCTAGTTGCGAAGGGCGTTGTCTAGGGTGGACGCTACGACCAGAGGGTCGTCGGTGCCGGCGAAGAGACGGATGGTGCTCCCCCGCTTGCCGCGTGGGGCCGAAAGACGCGTCGTTGCGCCGCCGGCGGATGATGTGCGGAACTCCCCCGGCAAAGCATCGAACAGCTCGCGCGCGCTGCGCTCGATAAGGTCAAATTCAACTGCAGGGCCAAAACCGTGCTCCAGGATGCCGGTCGCGATGGCATGGTCGGGATGCGAGGCCAGCCCGGGATAGCGCACGTTGCTCACCATCTCGTTCGCGGCCAAATATTCAGCCAGTGCACGCGCGCGGTCAAAGTGTGCCTGCATGCGAGTGTCGAGCGTGTCGAGCCCGCGTTCTAGAACCTCGGCCTCATCGGAGGACAAGTCGAGCGCGGCCAACCCGCACCCCTCGATCAGCGCATGCGCGCACTCGGCCGCGGCGTCCACACGATGGCGCTTGAGCTGCGAGCGTGCGACCGATACGGCAACGAGCTTGCGAGGAGCCTTACCGGCGCACACACGGTCGAGCGCCTCGAGCGACAGGACGGCACCCAAACGCAGCGGATCGCACCCAAAGAGGCCGGCCACGGTGTTATCCACCACGAGCAGCGCATGAGCCTCACGCGCTGCGCGGCCTAACGCGCGCAGATCGGGCACACGCAGACCAAACCCGCCGATAGAATTGACGAACCACCACAGGTGCGGCCCCTCGGCATCAAGCGAGGCATCAAAGCCCTCGGACGCGGCAACAAATACCTCGGCGCACGAATCCCCCACCAGCACAACATCGCGGCCATCAAAGCCACGAGCAAACGCATCGGCAAAGTCGTCCGCAAAAGCCACCAGGCGGTCACCGGGACGCACAATACCCAACAGCGACAACGCCGCCGGCACGTGAGGGGCCTCAACAAGACGCGCATCACGCGCGCCAGCCCTTACAGCCCAGGCCTCTTCTAGCTGCTGTACATCCACAAGGCACCACCCCTTCATAAACAAAAACCCACGATGCGGATGTTTCCCGCATCGTGGGCAACGGCTGCAGTATAGCGCCGACATGCGACGAATCGCCTAGATGTTGAGCGCGTGGTAGGTCACACTCGCACCCGGAGCATCAACGGACACGCCATAAGTCTCGGGATAGATGCGCGTCGAAAACACGAGCGCACCTTCGTTCACAAACACCTCGACCGACGAGACATCGCCAACAATGCGAACGTTGCGAACCTCGTCGACGGGCTCCCAGCGCACGGTACGACCGCAGCCGGCAGAAGCGCGACTCTCATCGGTAAATCGCATCTCAAAGCGCGAGGGCAGTTCGCCCTCGGCGGGCATAAACGCCAGCTTAAGCTCGCCATCAACGGTCGAGGTGAACGCGCCGTTGACACCGTCGGCAACAACGTCAAAGCAGGTATCGCCGGCAACCTCCAACGAGCCC